>JAIRYX010000267.1 GCA_031267635.1 Planctomycetaceae bacterium | reverse complement strand
ATGCTTGTATAACGTTTATTATGAAACCTTCGAACAGTTCAAAGGAGGAATCAACGATTGCCTGGAACAAATTGATCAACAATATAAAGAAGAAGTCGCAATACTCATGAACCCGGAATTCCAAAACTTCAAAAAATATGATATTATAACTGCGTAAGGTATAACAACTTACCTTCGCAAAACTCATGCCAGACAAAAAAATTCTTTCATTTGAAACTGCTGCCTTATGTGGAACAGACGGCGAGGTACGATCAAATCTACAAAAATTTGATGATGCCGGATGACGATGGGGCAGTCGAATTTAAAGGAGTTGTCAATTGTTTTTGCTGTCCATCGGACGGAAATTCTACACAACCTTCTGATTCCGGCGCAGGCGGAGCTGCCGCGACTCAAGGATTACCTGGACACTCAAGAATTGGCATCATGGCATGTTTTGGTGATAATTTCGGCGGAACCCAAGAATGGAGCACCAACGGAATCAATCGCGGCGTGTTCCGAGGTCCAATGCACAAATGGACAAATTTCGGCGCGATTACCGATGGCACGTCGAACACGGTTGCGTTTTCAGAAGCCGTCACTTATTCCACGATGTCGGGAAGCGACGTCAAAGGAAATATCGCCGTAATTGTCGGAGGAACTTCGATTAGCGATGGAGATTTTGGCAATAACAAATGGACGCGGATTGATCAATGTCTTGCCGTTCTTGATCCCAATAATCGAAAAAGATTTACCGGAGATCACGCGGAAGATAAATTTAACTGTCGCGGATGGGATTGGAGAGCAGCGCCGCCTCAAAACATTTTTAGTACGGTGCTACCGCCAAATTCCCCGTCATGTTCCGAACACATTCAACCGAAATACGGTCAAGTCTTGATGGCTGCGACCAGTAATCACACCGGTGGAGTCAATCTTTCCATGAGCGACGGCTCCGTGCATTTCGTTTCCGATACGATTGATTACGGCAACAATTCTACAAGAGTTGACGGCGTAAAGTCGGGAGCGTCTTCATTTGGCGTTTGGGGCGCTATGGGATCAGCCGACGGTGGCGAATCCAAAGCCGGATTGTAATTTCTGCCGTTTTACGAGGAGCGGAAATTATCAGAATTTCTGCTTCTTTTCTGTTTTCGTCATTTTATCACATTTAATATTTATTGTCGAAGGAACATATTTCCATGAGTCGTATCCAATATTTATGCGCCGTATGTTTTGCGTTGTCGCTTATTTGGAATTGGGGCAGCGGTACTAAAAAACCGGAAGGTTTTCCCAAAGTCGTTCATTACACGATTATTGTCAACAACGGCGGGCAACCGGAAAACGACGTTTCGATATTTCTTTCTCCCGATAACGCGATTCGCGGCGCGTGGGTTGTCGGAGGAAAAACCAATGCGTCGGGAAAATCCGTTATTGCTACTTCGCAAGACGCATACAGCGTCAAAGGGATTCCCGAAGGAAAATATCAAGCGTGTCTCAATAAACAGTTGCCTGATCCGCCGAGTAAAGTTTCTGAAGAAGAATACAAAAAAATGTCGAATCGGGATCGAGAAACGTATGCGGGAAAAATGCGGTTGGAACGTGAAAAGATTCCGCTCATTATTCCAAGCATTTTAACAAAACCGGAAACGTCGCCAATTTCTATCGAGGTTTCAGCAAATGGTGAAACGGTTATTGATTTAAAAGATTATAGGAAAGAAAAAGAATTTCCTCCACCTCTGAAAATTTCCGTGCAGAAAAAATAAAAAGAACAAAGCCGTTTTGTTGTCATCAATGACTGAAAGCCGTTGTTATATTCATTACAGGGAACTTCTAAAAAACTCATTTTCAATAAATGTGATCATTGAAAAATAAGGGCTTACAAATATTTTGGGGAGGTTTTTAGAAGTTCCCTGCACTTGAGTTTTCGGTTTTACGAATGGAGTTAAAACTGGATTTTACGGTATAACGACGCTAATGAAAACAGAAATTGCAAGTACAAAAAGTATACAATCGCATGGTAAATGTTCTCACATCGCTTGCAGTCCGCCGCGAGAATTGTTATAGTAGTTTACATATTTTCAATTTCACTGTTTCACACTTTTCACAGAAAGAAATCCCATGAAATTTCGACTTTCAATATTCACCTTGTGTTTCTGCGGAATGATTGTTTGTTCCGTAAACAATATTTCCGCGCAAAATGCTGCGAAGAAAGCGTCTCCTAAACATTTAACAGACATTGTTACGATCCAAACAGAGCCGCTTGTTTTGCCGACTTATGAGATTGGTGCGCCGGACACAAATCCGATTTTTTTCACGGATCGCGTTTATCAAGGCGCGCAGGGACATATTTATCCGTACCCGCTTTACGATGTGCTGACCGATAACAAAGTCGAGAAAAAATACAATGCGGTGCGGCTCGAAAATAAGTATGTGAATTTGTGCGTGTTGCCGGAAATTGGCGGGCGAATTCTCTCGGCGACCGACAAAACCAATGGCTATGAGTTCTTTTATCGTCAGCATGTTATCAAGCCCGCGTTGATCGGGATGCTCGGCGCGTGGATGTCGGGCGGCGTGGAGTGGAACATTCCACATCATCATCGTCCGAGTAGTTTCATGCCGATTGATCACCGCATGATTGAAAATCCCGACGGCAGCAAAACGATTTGGGTCGGCGAGACCGAATTGCGGCATCGGCTCAAATGGTCGGTCGGATTGACGTTGCGTCCAAACTCGTCGTTAGTCGAGGCAAAAGTGAAAATTATGAACCGTTCGCCGTTGATTCAATCTTTTTTGTATTGGGCAAACGTTTCCGTACATTGCGGCGAAGATTATCAGGTCGTTTTTTCGCCCGAAACGCAATTCGGAGTCGGGCACTCGAAGACGCAATTTCGCCGATGGCCCCTCGACAACGGAACGGACGTGAGTTGGTGGAAAAACTTTCGCTCGCCGTCGTCTGTGTTCGCGTGGGATTTCGACAATGATTTTCTGGCGGGGTATGATCACGGCAAACATTCGGGAACGGTACATGTCGCCAATCATCATATTGTCGGCGGCAAAAAGTTTTTCCTTTGGGGGAACAATCCCGAAGCCGAAATGTGGGACAAAATGTTGACCGATACCGATGGTCCGTATCTTGAATTGATGGTCGGCGCGTTTTCAGATAATCAGCCCGATTACAGTTGGATTTATCCGGGCGAAATCCGCGAATTTGAACAGTATTGGTTTCCGATTCGTGAATTGAAAAGCGTTAAATACGCGAACAAGCAAGGCGCGGTGAATCTTGAAAAAACCGCAAAAGATAAAGTGTTTTTCGGTTTCAATACGACTTCGCCGCATAAAAACGCGACGGTGCAGCTTATTGCCGATTTAGAAAATAACAAAAAGCAAGTACTTTGGGTGCAAACGATTGATATTGATCCGGCAACGCCGTTCGTCAAAGAATTGACCATTCCCGAATTGATTGCCGAAACCGATATGGAACTCATGCTGTTTGTACCGAAAGGCGAAGAAAAAGACGGAGAACAACCGATAGAGAGAATCTTTTCGTATCGTCCGAAAGATTATCCGGTGATTGAAGAAATGCCGAAACCGGTGGAATCGGCGAAATCGGCGGAGGAATATAAGTCGATAGAAGAATTGTATTTGACCGGCTTGCGTTTGGAGCAATTTCATAACGCGCGGATTGATCCGATGATTTATTACAACGAAGCGTTAAAACGCGACCCGGACGATTCCCGCGTCAATACGGCGGTTGGAATCCGTCTTGCCAAAGAAGCGCGTTGGGAAGAAGCGGAAACGCATTTGCGCTGTGCGGTCGAGCGGCTTTCTAAAAATTATACTTTGCCGCGCGATACGGAGCCGAATTATTATCTCGGTTACGTTTTGCAGCAGCAAGGAAAAATCAAAGAAGCGAAAGACCAATACTGGAAAGCGACTTGGTCAACGCAATATCAGTCGGCGGCGTATCTCGCGCTGGCGCAAATTACGTGTTTTGAATTCGACAAGAATGATACGATTTTACATGAATCCATGCCAATCGCGTTGAAACTGATCGACGCGTCCTTGAACGTCAATTCACGAAACACAAAAGCGTTGGCGATTAAAGCAAAGATTCTTGGTTCTCAAGGCAAACACAATGAATCTTTGGCTATTTTAGAACAATCGCTTCAAATTGACCCGCTGGATTTATGGTCGGCGATAGAAAAAGAGCGTGTTGTGAATTGGCGTTTAAATAAAAACCGAATGGCTGGAAATCTATTATTACAGCAAGAACTTCAAAATCGCGGCGAAGGAGTTGTTCAATTACAGGAATTGCTGGAAGTGGCTCTGGATTATCATACTTTCGGGAATTTTGCAGCAAGTGGTATTTTCAGTGCCATGTTGGGTATGAACAAAGAAGGGCAGCTTTCCGATTCTCCGTTGCCTTATTATTATTGGGCGTACTTTGATCCCAACCGGCATGATATTGATTCTATTTTTCGAGACGCCGCGACAAAATCCGCCGACGGCGTTTTCCCGTTCCGTCCTGAAGAGATTCCGATTTTTGAAAACGCGATTCGTTTACATCCCGAACAAGCGGCGGCATATTACTATTTGGGCAACTTGTTTTATTACTTGAATCAAAAAGAGAAAGGAATCGAAAACTGGAAACTCGCGGCGGAGCGCGACCCGAAATTCGGGGCGGTGTTGCGGAATCTCGGTTTCGCTTATACGCAAAAGGGCGACGCGAAAAAAGCGGCGGAGTATTATGAACGTTCGGTTGAACTTGGCGTTGTCACGCCGCGTCTGCTGATTGATCTCGACATTTTGTCTGAAAATTCCGGCAAACCGGTTGCGGAACGGCTCGCGCTTTATCAAAACTGGTACGAAACCGTGATGAAACACGACGACGCGGTGATTCGGCTGTTGTCGATGCTGAATCAGTCGGGACAATTTGAGCAAGCGATTGATATTTTGCAAAAGCGGCATTTTCACGTTTGGGAAGGCGGCGGTCAGGTACATCGTTATTTTGTCGATGCGCATTTACTCAACGGAATCCGAAAACTGAAAGCGAAAGATTACAACGCGGCGATGCGGGAATTTGAACTTGCCGACACGTATCCCGACAATCTTGAAGTCGGCAGACCTTCGACGAACAGTCATTCTGCGAAGGTGTTTTATTATCTCGGTATGTCGTATCTCGGCTTGAACAATGCGGACAAAGCGAAAGCAAGTTTTCAAACGGCAGTTGCCGACAAGAGCGGCGGCGCGTCGGAGTTGTCCTATTTCCGCAGCATGGCGTACCGTGAACTTGGCAACGACGCAGCGGCGAAAAAAGAAATCGACCAACTTGCGGAAAGCGTTTCAAAACAAACATCCAGCCGCGAAGTCATTGACGAACACTCGAAATTCGGCGAAGACGGATCGCGTTCCGAACGTCTTGCGCAATTGCAATACCTCAACGGATTAGTCGAACTTGCCAAAGGCAATCGTGACAAAGCGAAAGAATCATTTGAAACCGCCGTTAAAGCCAATCCCGATTTGATTTGGGCGAGACAATTTAGTGAGTGATTTGCCTATCCCTGAAATTTTATCAGCAATGAAAAGGACAAATGAAAGGGGCAAATGGGACTTTAAGAACTTGGGACAGGGACAGTGCGAAGTTTCTGAGACAGAGTCACTACAACCAAAAACTTGAATCCCAAAAATCCCTTTTGTCCCTAATGTCTCTTTTAAAACGAAAACCAAAATTCAACGTGCGAGGAGTCTATGAAAATGCAACGTAGTGTTTTATGTCTGTTTTTCTTTTCGATTATTTCATTAAATCCAGCAAATCCAGCGACTTTTTCGGCGGCGGAACCGCATCTGGCATTGACGAAAACTCATTTCGGCTATCAGATAACAATTGACGGGAATTTGTTTGCCGGATATCGTACCAACTTCAACGGCACGCCGATTATTTGGCCCCTGATCGGACCGAATGAAAAGCCGATGACCCGCGCGTATCCGATGGACGAAAGCGTAGTCGGCGAGAAAAAAGATCATCCGCATCATCGCTCGCTTTGGTTTACGCAGGACTTGGTCAACGGAAATCGTCACTGGATGAAAGACCGGATTGTTCATCAGGAGTTTTTGAAAGCGGAATGCGATGGGAAGACCGCAACGCTCGTTACGAAAAACCATTGGCTTGATCCCCAAAATAACGCGGTCATTTGTAGCGACGTCCGCACGATTGTTTTCGGCGTGATTGGCGACGGCAGTGTGCGTTCCATTGATTTCGATCTTAAACTCACTGCCGAACAGGAAAAAGTGACAATCGGCGATACGAAAGAAGGAACGTTTGGAATTCGCGTGCCAACGTCAATCGACGTGGACGCGGAAAAAACGAACCCGAAACTTGGCGGTACAATTGTCAACGCACAAGGCGACAAGGACGACACGGCGTGGGGAAAGCGTTCCGACTGGGTGGATTACTCCGGTCCGATTGATGGCAAAGTAGCGGGAATTGCGATATTTAATCATCCGAAAAATTTTCGCTATCCGACATGGTGGCATGTAAGAACGTATGGACTTTTTGCCGCGAATCCGTTTGGGATCAAAGATTTTGAACCGTCGCTCAAACAAGACGGGACAGTCGTTTTGAAAAAAGGCGAATCGCTTTCGTTCTACTATCGCGTGATTTTACATAAAGGCGACGCCATGTCGCTTGATATAGATAAGCTCTATCAAGATTATGTGAAACTATCGAAAGAATGAACAACGCTGATGAGCCCATGAGGAAACTTTTGGGAAGAAATTCCGAAAATTACTCCAAAGAGATTCAGAGACAATTGGGACTTGAGCCAGCAGTTGCAAGTTACGGAATTTTTTTGTCTGGCATGAGTTTCGCGAAGATAACATTGTTAGAAACGGTCGTGGTTGGCTGAGTTTTGGAAAAATTTGGGATTTCCCATTTTGTTTTTTTCTGTTATTTTCTCAATTTTTGTCCTAAATAACATAACATGGAGGTTTTTATGCTTAGTGATTTAATTGCTCGTTTTTTCCCCGTTAGTCTCCAATAAGTGTGATGAAGCGTGCGTTGCTTGAACATGTTTTTTCGCCCGATCAATTGAACGCGATTTTCAACGACAACCGTCTGGCTCAACGAAACCGCCAATGGTTGTTTTCGTCAGTGGTTGCCTTAATGCTTTTGGTGGTTTGTAAAATTCATCTCTCGGTTCGCGCCGCCTATCGCAATCACGCGGACTCGACCGCCGCTTCGTTGAGCAGTTTTTACGACAAACTCAACGGGATTGAGTTGCCGGTTTCCGAAGCGCTTGTTCGTGAAACGTCGTCGAAAATTCGTTCGATCATCACACGTTTCCGAATCGCGGCAGTAACATTATTGCCTGTTATCGCAACCGTATTGTTGACGGCAGCAAAATCGCGGCAACCCGGTGTCTGAAAGTGTTACTGGAACAGGACGGGACGCCGTTACCCGGTTTTGGTCTTGTGGTTTATGAGCCGGAATATCGGCTGATTACGGATACGATTTTGTGTGAAGACGGTCACGCTCAGGAGCGTTCGTTGTTTCCGCGATTGTTGGAGTTGGCGGAAGCGAATGATTTGTGGATAGCGAATCGGAATTTTTGTTGTTGGGGATATTTGTCCGGGATTGGGTCATGTTCTTAAATTACTGCACAGTCAAATCCCTTAACATTTCCTACTATTTTATTATAATTATTTCTCTATACAATCCAGGAGGAGTTTAGTATGACTTTAATTACACTCAAATGTCCGTTTTGCGGAAGTGCAGATGTCGGTAAAAATGGAACCAGCAGCAATGGCAAACAGAGATACCTATG
>JAIRYX010000312.1 GCA_031267635.1 Planctomycetaceae bacterium | reverse complement strand
CATTGTTCGTTGATTTTTTGTAACTATTCAGTAGAATATAAGTAATTCGGCACAATTTCGATGTGAGGATTCGTATTTTCAACCTCATTTCCACCTAATTTTCTTAACAAAACAACCTCAGTAGCCCCATGAATCCTTCCCAAAACCAACCTCATTACCTTATCCAAAAAGAAATAATGAGGTTGATTTTTAGGAAACCGTTTTGCTACTGAGGTTGATTTGTTAAAAAATTTAGGTGAAAATTAGGTTTACAACACAAACAGCTGCTCGTTTCGTAGTAAAAATGCTTAAAACCGACTGAAGAGTTACCTAAAATGTAGTGATGGTACTCACGAATCTATAAAATCCCCATGTTTTTACATGAATGAAAAACGAATTTTAAAATATGAGGAATCTATTTCATTGATTCTTTTTTGTACTTTATCTAAAATAGAGAAAACAGTTTAGAAACGAAATAAAAGGAACTTCTAAAAACCTCCCCAAAATATTCATAAACCCTTATTTTTTAACGGTCATATTTGTTGAAAATGAGGTTTTTAGAAGTCCCCTAAAAAAGAACATGCTCGCCAAAATATGCGGTCTTACAACGCCGGAAGCGGCGAAAAAATGTTTGGAACTCGGTGCGGATATGATTGGAATGATTTATTATCCACCGAGTCCGCGTCACATCGAATTGCCGCAAATTCGAGCGATTCTTGATATTACCGAGCCGTTTCGTTCACTCGGACGTAAAACAGTTTTGGTGGTTGTCAATACACTGCCGGAAGAAATTGATTCGCGCATTGATTTTGTGCAATTACACGGTTCTTTGCAAGAGACGGATAAAATCCCCTGCCGCACAATTCGCGTTATTAAAAACTATGCAGCGTTTCAAGAGCAGTTGAATAAGACGCCATCGGCTCATCGTTCGGAATCGCCGAACGCTCCGCAGTTTCTTTTGGAAATGTCGAGCGGCATTCTTCCCGGCGGCAACGGCGCAGCGTGGGATTGGTCGATGGCGAAACCGTTTTGCAAAAAATTTCCGACAATTTTAGCCGGCGGCGTCACGCCGAAAAATGTGCGCAATGCAATCGCCCAAGCCAAACCGCTCGGCATTGACGTCTCCAGCGGCGTTGAAATTTCGCCCGGTGTAAAAGACTTTGACAAAGTGCGACAACTGTTGAAACGATGTTTTTCGTGAAAAATTGCTCAAAAATCCAAACAAAAAACCGCAAATTATTTGTTCACTCAATATTATTCTCTCACTGGGGAAACTGATAACCTTGGGTTATTTTTGGCATGAGATTGGGCATGGTCTTTACGGTACACCTGGGGCGGAGACTCGTTTATCAGGTCGTTAGTAGTTCGAATCGCGCCAACATGCGCCCTTATTCCCTTATTTTTCGTTCCATTTGGTTTGATAATAATCCATGACCTAAAACATAAGGGCATAAGGGCGCGTTTTGGGGGCTATGTCGGCTACTAAGGGAAACTTGATAAATAAGGGCTGAAATGGTCAAGCCGTTCAGGTAATTGCAGGTAAAAGTCTTTTGGGTGAGGATGCAGTTACCCAGTGCGGATTGATTGGGTTGGAGCGGCTGAATAGTTACGATAGCTCATGCGTAACATGAGTGAATCATAGATCTCCTTCGATTCGGAATCAATTGTTATTGTATGGAGAGGATCGGCTGCTTTGGGGGGCAAGAACAGCTGATACGACGGGATATCCTCGATTGGATATGTTGGCGCTGCATCGCCTCTATTGGTTTTTTCTCCTCTCTAATGTAGATATTCAGGCGAACCTCCTATTGACCCCAAAACTCCAATTTCCTAGAATAGAAGTCGAAATCAGATATATTCCTATGAGAATCTTTAACACTTTTAGAAAGAGAAGCAAAAAATGAGAAGAGAACAAGAACTCAATAATTATCCTAAAGAGGGGGAGAACATCTTAAGTATCTTCGATAACAACACGACAATCACAGAGGGAGAGATCGAAGTGAAAAGAATTGAAGAAAGTAACAAGCCGCCAACAATACGAGAAATGCTCGAATACCTCTATGACATGCCCCTTCACTGTATACCGCGCGTTCTCATCGGACTCGTGGGAATGTGCTTTTATAGCTGCGAGACAATTGTTCGCACATTCGCCCTCATCCCCTGTGGAATTATCTTATTGTTGCTTTTTCTTGTCAATGGAGTATGGAGTCTCGGGCAAAAACTCATTCGACGAAAGAGTACAAGAACTTTTAAAGAGAGATTCTATAAACAATACAATAGAACCCATGTTTTTGTTTACCCCGTTAGCTACGCTGGCGGCTACATCCTTTTATTGATATTGACCTACTCGTATAGAGATTCCATTTTCAATTCAGCAATCTTTACTTGGATTCTTGTCGGATTCCTCATCTTCATTGTTCTCCTTATTTTCATTGTCCATTGGAGAGAGGGAATGTTAGAAGACCTCTCTCATAAAAGTGATGATCCTAACAAACCTTACTTGCCTAATCAACCGCACGATTCTGAAGCAATACAATGCGGATCCCATGAAGACGAGGACGGACGCACCACATGGACTTGGTAAAAGAAAACAACGACAATTCGCCTGCTTATTTCGCATTTTGGGGAGTCTTACATTTTCTAGAAAAATACCTGATTATTTCGTTTTTGAGAGACCATATTTGAAAACGCAATAGAACACGATGGCGTCAGTCTCCCAAGCCCAATAAATCCACACTGGATAACTGTATCGTTACCCGAACGGCTTGGGCAACTGCATCGTTACGAATGATTTTCTGTCGAAACTAGGAGGAGCAAAGATAAGATAATAACTTACGGATTTGTTTCAGCGTATTTTGATTCGTAAATGTTCGCGACGAAGAAAAGAAGTTTTTAGAGGTTCTCTCAAATGGTCATGGGGGCGAAATTTCATTCGCCCCGACTCATGAGACATTTTTGAACAACAAATTTTTACATCAATTATTCAGGTCTGTTTACCTCTTCTTCCGGTTCTTCATCAAAGTCAAATTCACTGCTTTGCATGGGGCTACGGGCTGTTGGGCCAATCGGCAACATACCGATAAGTTTTCCCAAACCGGGCAGCAATTTGTTGCTGATAACCATTTTATTTGTTTCCGCATTCCCTTCAGATTTCAAGGAAAGCGTGATTTGCGCGTCTTTGGGAAAACTTGCCCAAATTTCCAATATTTGTTCGTATTGTTTGTTGTCTTTAATTTCTTCTGTTCCAAAGAACAAATTGAAGACATTTCCAACATTTCCCAATGTTACAACAGCCCGCTTTTCAGGAAGCGGAGTTGCGGTTTGGGAAGCGTCTATCGCTTTTTTGAGATCACCCAGAACCGTATCCGTTATTCCCAACGCCAAAACGAGAGCGTTATCTTTTACCGCAACGTGCACATTCACTGTTTTATTTGCCAATTCCGGCAAGTTTTCAGCGTTAGGTAATTCTGATACAGGCACGGCAATGGTTGAAACGATATAATCGCCTAATTTGGAATCGTTCGGTTTGATGTATTGTTTGAACTCTTCCGGCGCGGCGGCGACGATTTTTTCAATCGCGGCTTGAAGTTTTTTCCCATCGGTAATCGTCAAACCGGCAAGAAGCGTTCCGTCGGCTTTCCATGTTGTGCCGAAGTCAATTTTCCCGGGCTCAACCGAACTTGCGAGTACCGCTTGAAGATTATCCAACACGGTAGCCGCCGCATCAACATCAATCTCCGCATCTCCGTCTTTGATTCCTTCTCGCGCACCTTCAAAAAACGCTTTGAGTTGCGTTTGCAATTGTTTTTTGACTTGCGCGTTCAAAACGTCGCAACTGATGAGCGTAAAAATCGCATCTTTCGGTTGATAAAATCCGATCCAATTTGTTTTGGCGTTTGCCGCTGCGGTCATATCTCCCGACAACGTTGTTCCGGGTAACGCTTCTGCTATCGTGTCAATGACAATATCGTTTTCCGGCGTAACGGCAATTCCAAACACAAACGTTTTCAATTCCGTCAACAATGTTTCAAGCGTATCAAATTGCGCGTCGATGGTTTCAATATCGGCTTCCGTTTGCGCTTGCTGTTCCGCCAAATTCCGCAACAATGTCAAACCGCTTAACGTCAGTTCTTCCGGCAGATTACTCACATTGGCTTTCACGCTGAGAATGTATTGTTTGTTCAATCCTTCGAGCAATTTCGACGGATCGTCCGGCAACTTGCCCGGTAATTCTTGCACAGAAACGAACAGCCATTTCGACGTTTGCTTGATATAAAGCTGCGGCAAAAATGGCGGCGTCGGCGGAATGAGAATGGAACCGTCTTTTTGTTTTTCGCCCATTGCGACCAATTGACCAAGCGGCGTTGCGGAAACGTCGGAAATCGGCAGAAATGCGTAACCGCTAATCGCCGTTTCATTTGCCTGAACGACAATGCCGATCGGTTGTTTGGTATCCAGTCCTTGCACTATCGCCAACCCCATTTCCACCTGAGCCAGCGCGTTGGGATAACCAACTTGCTCGGTCACGGCTTTGAGCGACTTAATTGTCGAGTCAAGATCGGCAATGGAAATAATTGCCGCTGTTCGCGGTTCAGCGGCACGCGCGGCAACCGCAAATGTTGTCAACACCAAAATCGAAGCGCAAACGCTCCATCGAAAACATCTTTGGGAAATTTTCATTGTAATTTTCCTGTTTTTGAAATTGTTAATGTAAAGTTTGGATTCAAGTTCCCAGCAACCGCAGGACTCATTAACTCATGTTACGCATGAGCTATCGGGAACTATTCAGCCGCTCCAACCCAATAAATCCGCACCGGGCGTCTGAATAATTATTCCGAAAGATTTTACTATTGCAGCCCTTATTTATCAAGTTTCTCTTCGTAGCCAACAATGTCCCTCCAATCGCGTCCTTATGCCCTTATGTTTTAGATCATGGATTGTTATCAAACCAAATGGAACGAAAAATAAGGAAATAAGGGCGTATGTTGGCGCGATTCGGGCTACTAAGGGAAAAGTCGATAAATAAGGGCGGCAATAATAAATATGTTCCGGTAAAATTGACGGTAACTATTCCGTTGCCCTGTACGGATTTATTTGGTTTGAGCGACTGAATCGTTACGTTTCCTGAATGTTAATCGCATGCGTAACATGACTCATTGATATTTTGATCTTTACTGGTGGTATCGTTATCCTGTAAAGTCCAGTTTGATTTTTCCATTTTGTAAAATCAAAAACTCAAGCGAAACGAGTATTCCAACGTTGGTTTGCTCTATTTTCACAGAGAGCAAACCAATACTGAAAACAGAAAAACTGCCGTCTGTTCACTCACGGAATCGCACTAAAATTCAGCGAGCCGCGTTGTTTTTCAAGCGTTTTGTAAATTAACTCGCCATACGCGCCGACTGTTTTCCAAAGTTTGCCGCTGAAGACCGCCGTTTGCGTTAACGTGTTCGCTTCCACTTTGTAGGAGATCGTGATTTTCGCGTCTTGCGGAATCTCAAACAAAATCCGCAACGCTTCCGCCGCGATTTCGTTATCATTAATTCCTTTGTCAAATTCGTACTTCTTCACCAAATCGCCGATTTTTGCCGGTACAAAGAGGGTTGTTTCTTTGGGTAGCGGTTTCAACGTACCGGATTCGTCAATTGATTGTTTCAGAATTTTCAACGTGTCCGATGAGATGCCTTCGGCAACCACGATTGCGTCCTCTTTCAAACCAACCGCATACGTTAAAGAAGGAAACTTCGCAGCTTCGGGAAGCGGTATGGAAACAGTCCAGAGTTGATAATCTTTATATTTTTCTTTTGTAAACGATGAGTGGAACGATGCGTTTGCGGTTTCTTGCGTTACCAATTGTTGCATTTGATCAAAGATTTTATTGGTCGATGCAATAAGTTCGTTTCCTCCGGCAATTTTGAATGCTACCACAAGAACGCCGTCCGAGGTGAACGATTCAGCAACATCCACGTTTCCTGCGTCGATTGTTTTTTTCAACACAGCCGGAAGTTTAGCAACCCCAATATCTAATTTGTCTAAAAGTTTTGTCATTCCTTCTGCCGGTTTCGGCGAATCTGCCGCAAAGGAACGCATCGCAACAAGAAATTTATCGAGAAACGTTTGATAAGCGTCAAGGATTTTTCTCGTCGATTTTTTAGAGGAATCCGACAAAGTATATGCGCCGGACACCGCGAAGATTCCGTTATCCGCACGGTAAAAACCGCTTAATTCCGTTTGGCTTTTATTAAACGACGCTAACATTGCAGCGGTATCGGTATCCGGCTTCGCAATCACTTGATAAGTGAGTACCACGTCGTTTTGCGCGTTCGTGTTTAGACCCAAAGTGAATGATTCGGTTTCGCTGACGCCTTTGACGATTTGTTCTGTCATCTCTGCAATCAACGTATCAAGTAAATCGAAATATGCCGTCATATACGCCGACATCAATTTCTGCATGTGTTCCGGCGCGCTCTGTTGTTGAAATGCCGGCAGCACAAACATCTTTAGCATCGGGAAAAGCTGCTTGAACAACATTGCATAACCTTTAAGCAAACTTTGGGGTACCGCCGCGCTATTGAGTCGGAACGCGACGGGATACTCTTTGTCAAGTCCTTCGAGCAATACGGTTGGATCGGCGGGAAGCGTTTTCGGCAAACGCGGACCTAACGACGCATACGCCCAGCCGTTTTCGTATTTAATGTATAACGTTTGAAACATCGCCGGAACGCCGTGTTGCGTCAATTCCTGCGAATGCGGACAACGAACTTTGTACCAGCCGGATTCGTTTTTTTCCGCTCCGGCAATCATATCGCCGATTCCATAAGGAAGTTTCGTTATGTCTTTTACCGCGAAAAACGCAAACCATTGAAACGACTTACCGTTGGTTTGCCAGATAATTCCTTTCGGTTTTGAGAAATCCAACGTTCCAAACGCCTCTTTCTGCGAACCGGCGAATTGGCTCATCAGTTTGCCGTGACCGGCGGCGTCGGCACAACGTTGAAGAATGGGCAAACCCGCGTCGGTGGATGTGAGCGAAACAACGCCGACTGTTTTCCATTCCTCTGATTTGGGAACGGATTGGGCTTGTGCCGAAACGTTGGAGAAAACGCTCCAACCGGCAAATACGCCGACAAACGCGGCGATCAGTAATGTCCGACGGACAACTTGGGAAAAATGTCGTTTTTTCATCTCTTGACCTTTTGGGGTTTTGGGTTGGGGAACAGTTGGGATACGTTTTACAACGGAACGGTCAACCATTCCGTAGTCATTGAAATTGACGCAATAAAACGGGAAAAGGTTACGCACCTGCCGCTTTTTTGCCATAAATTTTATTTCCCCATTGTAATAGGAAATACGTGAAACAACAAGAGCAACGGGAAATTCCCAATAATTCTGTGATAAAAGAAATTTCTCTCAAATTTTCGCCAACGCACGAATGTGCGTCTCCCTCGTCTTTCGGGCGGCGTTTTTTTCCGCGATAATGACGGGGCTTGTTGTAACCGGATCGGTTGATTACTCATAAAACGAGGCAAAATCGGAACTCGCGGTTTGCGGGTCTTGAACGACACCGGGCGGGAATCACCCGCGACGCCGCTTGATTCATAATCTACGTAGTAAAGTTTCCGCTCCGAGCGGGACTATCTGAATCTTCTCCGAGAAGATAATCTTTCCGAGCGTATGAATTTTCGACCTAACTCCTTAATTTCCAACGACTAACGTAAAACTTTCACGAATGCTCGCGGGAGATTCGCTACTCTTTATGAGCGATTCGCCCCTGGGAGCGAGACTTTCGCCCCTGGGAGCGAGACTTCCGCTCCTGGGGGCGAGACTTTCGCTCCTGGGGGCGAGACTTTCGCTCCTGGGGGCGAGACTTCCGCTCCTGGGAGCGAGACTTCCGCCCCTGGGGGCGAGACTTCCGCTCCTGGGGGCGAGACCTTCGCTCCTAGGGGCGAGACCTTCGCTCCTGGGGGCGAGCGGCGAGTTTCTACATGCCTTGAAAAGGAAAGCTATGTTTATGTTATTGTCTATGAACTTGTCGGATGAACCGTTGCGGCTGATGATGTTTTCGGATACACTACAGGAAGAAGACGTCGTTTAGCTTTTTGTCGTCATGACGGAAAAACGCCGCCGGTAATATTTTTCGGTAACATTGACTGTAGCCGCCCAGTTGCCCGATACGGATGTTCGTACGCATTCCACGGTAAGAAATTGCCTTTTATTCGTTACCGGTATTATGACAGATGAAATAAAAGCGCAAATCCTCGCCGTGAGAAGTATCGTTTGAGCGATTGAATAGCTATCGCCTTTGTTACATTCCTATCCCCAAAAACTCAAAATATGAAGTCCATCCTTTTTGCATTAGCCGTTTGTATCATCTTTTTCACTCTCCGCGCAACCTGTCTCTCGCAAGTTTTGATGAAAGATGGGCGGATGATTCGCGGGATTCCGTCGCGATTGGCGTTGGTGAATGAAACGCCTGCCGACGCGGAGCGGCTCGCTGATAAATCACGTCACATTGTTCTTGTCGAGGACGGACTGCGACGGATTTATGTTTCTCGGTTTGAAGTCGCGGATTTTGTCGGAGCGGACGTTGAAGAGTCGCCGGAACGTTTTCGATTCAAGCGGCAGCCGTCGGAAATTACGCGAGAAGGACGCAAGCTCCTGTCCGTTCGGTCTTATTACGATTACGAACCGTTCGACGAGTTTGGACGGCGAATTATGATTCTCGAAGGCAAAACGCCGATTGAACAAGCCATCACTGAAATCAATCCGCGTTATGTTTCTATCGGTAGCCGCGGGATTCATTGGAATATGCGAATTGCCACCAATAGCTTGCCGCAGGAAACCATCTCACGGATTTTGCTCAAACAGATCGAGCTAAAAAATCTGGAAGACCGTAAACGGATTGTCCGCTTTTATCTGCAAGGAGAACGTTATCACGACGCGCGAAACGAATTGGATTCGCTATTGAAAGAGTTCGGCGAGTCGGAACAAGTGTTGCGGGAATTGCAGCCGTTGCAGCGCAATCTGGGACAACTCGAAACGGAGCAAATCCGTAAAGAGCTGGAGTTGCGCCGTAAAGCGGGACAATATGAATATATCAAGCCGTTTTTGGCGGAGTTCCCGGCGGAGCAGGCGACGGTCGAAACGCTGCAAGCCGTGCGGAATATGATCGAGGAAGATGCGGCAACGACGGAGCAATGCCGCAAAATTGCCGTAGCGTTCCAAGAATACGCGGAAAAAGTCAGCGATGAAAAACAAAAAACAACGCTGCTGCCGATTCTTGAGGAGATCGCAAAAGAATTGAATAACAATACGTTGGAGCGGATGGCGCCGCTACAACTTGTGATCAACGACAACGAAACGCCGGTTGAGGAAAAACTTGCGGTCGGAACGAGCGGTTGGCTGGTCGGAGCGAATGATGCAGTCACGGAATTGCCGCTTGCGGTTTCCATGGCGACTGTGCGGAATCGGCTTGGCGAATATCTTCGTGAAACCGGCGAGAAAGAACGCGAAATGGTTTTTGCTGAAATCGTTGCGGAAGAAGCGGGAACAATTGAAACAGTCGCAAAAATTTTGAAAGGAATGAAGCCGGTTTTTCCAATTCCGCAAAAGCCGCTCAAGGAAAAGCCCGGTTCTTATCTGCTTACGACGACCGCTTACGACGACCATTTGCCCTTTGCTTATTGGATTCAACTTCCGCCGGAATACGACCCGAACCGCCGCTATCCGATGATTATCACCCTGAACGGCGAAACATCGCCGGAACAGCAGACGGATTGGTGGGCGGGAGATTGGCGGAATCAACAGCGTTACGGTCAAGCGACGCGGTTCGGTTACATTGTTATGTCGCCGGTTTGGAACATCGACAATTTGCCGGAATATGATTTTTCGGCACGTTCTCACGCGGCAGTCTTGTATTCGTACTACGACTCGCTCCGGCATTTTTCGATTGATGTGGATCGCGTCTTTTTGACCGGACATTCTTTCGGCGGCGACGCCGCGTGGGATATTGGAATTTCGCACCCGGATTTATGGGCGGGCGTGATGCCTATTGCCGCGACAGGGCGAAAATATATTCAGGCGTATGCCGCCAATGCGCGGCTGGTTCCGCTTTATTTTGTCAACGGCGACGTTGACGGGATGGTTGGTCTCGACGACAACATCGCTGCTTTCAATACGTATCTTACCGCACGGACAATGTCGCATTACAACTGCACTGTCGTCAGTTACATCGGACGTGGACACGAAGGGTTTTCCGACGAGATTCAATATTTGTTCGATTGGATGGGACGGCAAACACGGCAGTTTCCGCGAAAGGAATTTGACGTGCGTTCGTTGCGGGCATGGGACAATTTTTTTTGGTGGTGCGAAGGCGAACGTCTTCCGCCGCGTTCGACATTAGAACCGCTTCTTTGGTCGCCGGACGGTCCGCCGCCGGGCTACCGCACTACGACCATCAAGGGAAATATCACCTCGCAAAACAGCATACGACTCACTTTTTCGGCAGGCAAAATCACCGTTTGGCTTTCGCCTGAATTGATTGATTTCAACGCCCGCGCCGAAATTCTCTTAAACAACCGCCGCACAAATGCGTTAAAAGGCGTTCCGCAAGGCAACCTGTATGACATGCTTGAAGACGTCCGCACACGTTTCGATAGACAGCATCCGTTTTGGTTGAAGGTTGGGCTGTAGTAAATAAGCGAATGACGCAATCGCCGCAACTCAAACGACATGGCGCTTTGGGAATAACAAATATAATGAAAGAGACGATTGAGACTCAGAGGACAGGTGAAGTTTCCTGCTTATTTCACCTTTTGGGAAGGGAATAAATTTTGTCCATCAACCATTTAGGTAATCGGAACAAAATAGAAATACAAGATTCTCAAATACTGATTAACTACAAGCAAAGTCAATAGAGAAAAAACGTTTGATTCATTCCAAAGAATCTGGAGAAAAACATGTTCCGAAAAAATTTATTATACCGCCGGCAGAATTTATTGATGGTTTGCCGATGTTTGGGGCTGATGACTGTTTTGCTGACGGCAAATACAGCGTCGGCTTATATCTGCGATAAGGACGCATCGGGACCGCTATCAGTCATTATTGAAAAGACGCCGAAAATTACGGAAATCGGCAAGCCGCAAACAGTGAAAGCGGTATTCAAAAACAGCTCCACTGACGCGGTTTCTGTGTCGATTTTCGTGAAATCTATTGAGCAAATCAAAACGGCGGCGTCCGCCTCGAAAGCGTTGGTTCCGGCACACGGTACGGCGGAAATTGCGATACAGGTTGAATGCGGCGAAGGGACGTTGTCGGCGCATTATCCGATTCATTTGTTCGCGGATTTTGAAATCAACGGCGTCAAATATCAGTTACATCCGGTGCAGGTATTTGAGACGGATTTCGGCGCGGCGGGACTTGGCAAACTCATTGCCGGAAAATCTCAAACCGGACGCGAAATTGCCGCAGGAGAATTGATTGACGTTCCGCAACAGCTTCCGGTAGTCGTTGTGCCGCAACAAGGCGGCGTTTCGCTCGCGTCGAATCGTGCATACCGCGTCACGTGGCGGCAGTTTCAACATGAAAATGAAAATCATATTTTAAATGTTGGTTGGCAGGGGAGCGACGAAATGTCGCAGGCAAGTTTTGTCAAAACGCGAATGATTCGCGGTGGAATTTCGCGGGAATCGTTTTCCGTGCATCCTCCGTACAATGGCGGCGCAGGAACAATATTTACCGAGCAACTCGTGCAGTTTCCCGATACGAAACCGATTCTCTTTTCCGCATATCTGGCGATGCGCGATATTTCTCCCACCGAACCGGAAAGCGACGGCGTTACATTTGCCGTTTGGGTCGGTAATGAAAAAATCGGCGAGAAACATACCATAAGCAAAACATGGGAACCGTTTCAAGCGGATCTCTCAAAATTTGCCGGTCAAACGGTACTATTGCGTTTGGAAAGCCATCCCGGACAACAACACGATACGACATGCGACAACGCCTTTTGGGGAACGCCGTTGATTTTTGCAGGCGAACCGTCAAAAATCCTGACAAAGGAAGAAAAAAACAAACTCTTGTCGATAGCGATTCGAGATCAAAATAAACCCCTGCAAGGAAATCATTCGTTTGAATTTTATCCAGACACAAATTCTTCCGCGTCTTCAACAGCAATCGTCACTTTTGGTAACTACGGCTTTCTTGACGGACTGGTTACAATTGCCGGAGTCGTGTTTGACGGTTTGCGAGTGGATGTTGACGATCAACCGCTTGGAACGGAACTGAGTACGCTTTCTTACGGCAAATGGGAATCCGTCACGTTACAAAATGGAGAAAAAGATTCTTTCGGGCAGCCAAAGTTGTTGCAATATAAACAAAAAGTATTCAGTAACGGTCGTGAACTCGAAATGCTCTATACGCTTAAAAATTGCGGTATCGCGTTACAGCTTGGCGTCGAGTGCAGCGAACCGGCGGCAGTGACAAAAGTGGCGTTTGGACCTGTGGTTCACGACAAAACTCACCAAGGACACGCGAACCGCGTTTATTTCGGACACGGTTATTGTATCACCGAGCCGGAACGTTTTGAAACCGGTAGCGGCGGACATAATCTTTCGACAAGTCATGTCGGTTTCGATTTTGACAACGGACAATCACTTCTCATGGCAACAACGTTTCCGCCGCAAAATTTTATTGTTGATCCTGAAAATCATGTTTATACATTGAATGTCGCGTATTCGACAACGCTGACCTTGCTGCCCGGTAGTAAAAACGCTTTGGATTGCGCAATTCGCTATCGTCCGTTATACGATAAAAAATCGTCGGCGGGCGTGGCGAAAAAAATGGGGCGTTTTGTTTTTGACGTGTGGGATGGTTACTTTGCCGAGCATACAAAGAAGCTGCAACAGCAAATTGATTACGGCGCAACCGACTCGCTCTTTATCAATCACAACTGGCAGCGTTGGGGATACGACAACCGTTTGCCGGACATTTGGACTCCGAATCCGCAACGAGGTACGAAAGAAGAACTGCAAGAGACGCTTGATTTATGTAAAAAGCATGGGATGTTATACGGCGTGCATGACAATTATATTGATATTTATCCCGACGCGGACGATTTCAATTACGATGTTGTTTCCTTTGAAGAAAACAACCGACCGCGAAAAGCGTGGAACAATTACGGTATCGACGCGCAAAGTTATCAGTTGCGTCCCGATTGTCTTATGCCGTTCCTTAACCGAAATTTGGAGCTGATGAAACGGGACGGTTTTCTGCAAACTGCGTACTTCGTTGACGTGTTTGCGTCGATTGACTTGCGCGACTTTTGGGAGAGAAACGGCGTGAAACACAGCCGCGCCGAAATGTTGGAGCATTGGTGTAAAGCGTTCGACCAAATCCGCGAACATCTCGGCGACGACAACCCGACAGTGAGCGAAGCGGGCGACGATTTTTTGATTGGACGTCTCGACGGCGCGGATTGTCAGTTTTTGATGCTCTCGCCGGAGCCGGGAGATTTCCGAATCAACATTAAATGCAAGGAATGGTCGCGTGTTCCTTGGTTCGACGCGGTGAATCATACGCGGTTCAGCTTGCATGGAGTCGGTTACGATAGCCGTTACGCCGCCAATCGTGGATACGATTTGCATGGTTATATGAGCGACGATTATATCTCGACAGAAATACTGACCGGTCACTCGTTACAAGTCGGTTACAACAATATCGGACGCGATTCCGTCCGTAAATACTGGCTTGCTCAGCCGATTGCAAAAGCGATTTCACGTTCCGAAATCCATGAAACTATCGTTCGTGATAATTATGGAGATATGGAGATTCGGTGGTATCCAAACAATGATGATAAAATGAATACCGAAAACAATAACCGTATTCAGGTCATTGTGAATCAAACAAAAGCAATAACGCCGCATACTTCCTCTTCCGGCAAACTTCGTGTTTTCTTTCCACAATATGGATACGAAGCAACCAATCCCGATGGAACAATACGTTCCGCTGTTTTAGGAGTCAATGTTTATTCGCCAAATGACGGGAAATTGTTCGCGTCGCCGATTGTGGAATTTTCCAGTAACGTAATCAACGGCGAAAGACAGATTTATTTCAATCCGCGTCAAGTCGGAACAAACGCATTGCCGACAATGCCGACGGTTAAACATTTTCAAAAAATTGGCGAGAATCAATTTCAACTGGTTATTGATTGGAACGTATTTCGTTCGTTAAAAGAACGCAAAGACGTAAAAAATTATCATTGGTTTTTGCATTTGGAAAAACCGCGTAGGAATTGGCATGAGCGGCTTGAATCAATTTCTATCGGCGGCGGACTTCCGGAAGTACCGGTTTCGCAATGGGAAACATCGCAGCAAACTGAATCAGGAAACATTCAAATTTCCGAACAAATCGTTAGCGGAACGTACAACGTGTTGGTTGGCTTGTGGGACGCAGACGGCGATAAAAAACGTGTCAAACTACTTGGTCCCACGCCAGACAATTCACGGATTTTGCTCGGAAAATTAAAAGTTGAAAAACGAGGAAATACGGCGACGAAACTCGATTTTATACCGGAAAATGAGGATTCTCCAGAATTGTTCGCTCGGCTTCTGCCGACACAGCAAAACGTGTTAGATGCGATAGTCGCATCGGAAACGCCGCCATTGCAGCTGAAAACAATATTACAGATTCCGCTCTGCTCAACCGGCGGCGTTCAGCTGCGTTGTCCCAAAGATGCGGCGCAGCGGGAAACATTTGAAATGACCGTAACTCCGTTACCGGAAGAACCGGCGTCTGCTGTAGTTATTAATGTCAACGGCACGCCGAATTCACTGATTCCAAACGTGAAAAATGTTCAATGTGATTCGCTAATTGCCGTGGACAGTATCGGCAAAAAACTCCGCGACGTGCCGTTCAAAATCGAAAACAACGAACTCCGTTTTAACTCGATAGCCGGTGAATTTGCGTATAAAATCGTTGTAAAGAAGTGAATGACGAAACGGTGGAGATTCTGAATTTTATTACAAATGCGTGAATTATTGACTCATGTTACGCATGAGCGATTAACATGCAGGAAACGTAACTATTCCGTCGCTCAAACTAAATAAATCCGTACATGACAACGGAATAGTTACCGTTCAATTTTACCGGAATATATTATTATTGCCGCCCTTATTTATAGATTTCCCTTAGTAGCCCGAATCGCGCCAACATGCGCCCTTATTCTCTTATTTTTCGTTCCATTTGGTTTGATAACCATCCATGACCTAAAACATAAGGACGAGTTTGGGGGCTATGTCGGCTACTAAGGGAAACTTGATAAATAAGGGCTGCAATAGGAACATCTTTCGGATAACTATTCAGACGCCAAGTGCGGATTTATTGGGCTGGAGCAACTGAACAGTTACGAATTTTCAAGCGTAAGAAGTAGATAAATATTTCCTATTTTTCTTCCAATGTCCGAACTGGAGCTTTGCCAATGATTGATACGCCGCGTTTTCGGCGTTTAAATTCGCCTTCTTTGCGGACTTCTACCGTACGGAAACGTTCGTTCGGTAGTTGAATCGAATGAACACGCAAGCCAAATTTGTCGCCGACTTTGACCGCTTCGCCTGTTCCGACATTGATTTGCCCCACTTGTAAATCCAGAAAAGAATCGCACAACTTATCAAACTGAACAACCGAACCAACGCCAAGTTCAAGAATTACCTTGATAGGACGTTTCGACGAAGCCAATACCGCAGCAACCGGCATTTTCACTTTAAGCAAGCTCTTTGTGAAGCCGGGAAGATCATCGACTGTCATGTTTTTTCCATCTGTGTATAATTCCTGAGAATTAAACGGTAAAAAACTGTCGTTAGATTCGCTGACGGCGGCGTTGACCGGCGATGTTTGAGACACGGTGGAAGATTGAGTTTCCGCTTTGTTTTGGGTTGTATTGGAGTTTATTTCAAGTGCGTTTTTCGGCAATTCCAACGGCAAAATAAATAATGCGTTGGATTCTTTTCCCGACGAATTTATCAATTTTAATGTGATGTAACCTGGATTCTCGCCCAATTTTCCGGCTTGAACGGCGGCAATCAGTTGCGGAACAACGAACGCTTGAAAATCATCGGGAAAAAACTCGTCTGGAAAAAAACTCATGCCCCATTCTTGGGCAAGTGTCGTTAATTTGCTTTGCCCCGTCGCGTCCGGTTTATCGCACCAGTCGGGAATTAAACCGGTTGATTTCGGAATGAGAATCGCCGCCGCTTTTCCTTCAAAACTTGGAAGCAACAACAATCCCGCCGATTGATATTCCGCCGGAACCGTTTGCAAATCAAACGCACCAGAACTGCCAAGCGCAATCGTAATTATCGCCCCGTCGAATGTTCGGGAAAACGCCGCCGCCGCTTCTGCAAAGCCGTTTGATATCGTTTTTTGAAAACTTTCCAGTGCGGAAAAATTAAACTCGCTCATAGTTTAGTCGGTTGAAAATGGTTGATCATCAACAGATTTGGCAAATGATATTCCTCACACTTGCAAAATTCATTTTTTAAGACAACGTTCATTTATTGACAATGTTTCTCGTTCATCATCTCCCCAAAGTCCCGCTTATCGTCTTTAACGTTTCTTTTTTAATGAAAACCGAATTTTAAAATCTGAAGAATATATAATTTTTGTGCTTCCTTTATGACTTCATGATGAAATAAGTTTTTCGAGACATCTCTACATTCCCGGAAAACGAATATTTTGCGAGTACATATCCTGATAGCCGCCGAAATATCCGCTTTGATACGGCTGACTGACCGCACCAAAATAGCCGTAAGGGTAAGCGGTTTTTGCCGGCATTCGTTCCGGCGAAGTAAAGAGCGACCCCATTGAGCCAACAGCTTCCTGATAGCGATTATTCTGCATATTTCGGCGTGCGCGAATTCGTGCAAACAATCCCATCCGTTGCGACGGTTGCTGCGGCATTTGAATAATGATCGGCGGCGTCATCCCCATCCCCGGCATCATCGAATTCATCGTCATATACGGGTTTGTCATATATGGATTCATCATGTACGGATTCATTGCGTACGGGTTCATCATGGAAGAGTTCATCATACAAGGATTCATTGCACCGAGCATTGGATTCTGATAATTGAAAGAACCCGAATAAGGGTTTGGTTGATACGGATTTGCAGCATACGAGGAAGGATAATTCGACGAGTAATTCTGTATTTGCGATGCGGGAATAAACATCGCCTGCATTGACGAAAGATTGGCGATACCGGAGTCATTTGCCGCCGCATTCTCTTCTAATGTCGGATTTACTGAATCATCGGCATTTTCTCTCGATTGATTTCCGGACGGCGTATTTGCCAATTGCAAATTCACGCCGGACTGCGCCGCTTGCGGATATAGCAAAATATAACCGATTGTTTGCTGCGGTTGCTGTGCAGCATAACCGGTTTGCATTTGTTCCGGTGAAATCGGATATTGCGGCATACTGTAGGGTTGTAACCCTTGCCCCGACATCATCGGCATCATCCCGCCAAGTTGGTTCAACGAAGCGTATTGTAACGCTTGCGGCGACATTCCGCTTCGCGGTTGTGATGCACCAAAATAAGAATGCCAAACATTAGTCAAGCCGCTTGCCGTTTCGTATTTTGACGATGTCGGACGCGGTTGACCGAACATTCCACCATTCTGATATTGCGGTTGTGGAGTGGCATAACCGTAATTATTTCCAAAATTCTGTCCATAAATAGGGATTGTTTGCGGCTGTTGAAATCCACCCAGCTGCTGCACGGAATTTAATTGCGTCGGCGGAGCAAGCTCAGAATAAACCACTGGTAAGTTGAAAAATGATTCCCGTTCCAACTGCGGCAGACGGACGTCATCGTAAAAGCTGAAATCCTCATCAGCAAGTTGTGTTAAACTTTTCAAACGCAATGGAGCGGCAGCTTCAACGGCAATTTCCACGTTTTCTAAAGCCGGTTTTCGTTTGACAAACGCAATCGAATCACTCGGCGTAACCGATACTGATTTTTTCTCGTGTTTCACATATTTTGTAGACTCTTCCCCAAATCGGTGAGATTCAACGGAAATCGCGGAAACATCCGGTATTTCAAAATGCGGAACTATACCGGCGATTGAATTTGGTGTAGGAAAGCAGGGGCTTTGCGACAAACGGTTTGGTACATTGGAATCTCGATTTTCTTTTTGGGACGTCTCTTCTTTTAGAAGATTTTTTCGTTGCTGTGGAATAATTCGTTGCTGTGGAATAATTTGACGATTATTCCAAATTTCCGCAACCGTTTCTGCTTCTGCGTAATTTGGAGAGACAACATCGGTTGGATAGGAATATTGACCAATAGAACGAAATTCCATACCTTCCGCAACTTGATACGATGGGTAAGCTGTGTAAGTTGCAGAATATCCACTGTAACTTTGCTGACTATATTGCTTGTGTTGAATCGTCTCCGGCAAGACAATATGCGGAACTTGTACAATATGCGTACTCTTTTTCGCGGGTTGTTCTGCCGATACTCGATCTGTAGTATCAAAACAGGCAAAGTGTACCACAAAAACTAAAGCCGAAATTATAACGCCCATTTTTTTTGACATATTTCCCTCGCGCCAAGAAATCAATAAAAGAAGAAAAAAGTAAGTATGTGTACAAAACAACACTTGTTTGCTTTTTTAAATATCGAACAAATGGGAGATTGAAATTTTGTAAAGAGTTGAAAAAACTTTTTTTTACACAGCTGTAATGAAACAATCGTAATAAACGCTACAATTATTTTGTGATTTGATGGAATTTTAGACAAAAACCAGCATGGAAGCGAAAAGGTTTTGATTTGTGAATAATTCGCATTAATAGTTGTCGAGCAACATCCATGCTCCAAAACTCCACCATAAAACACAAATATCAAAAAAGTAAAGACAACTTCTAAAAACCTGTATTTCCAAAAACACAATATCGTAAAATACGATATTTACGAAAATAGTACAGCAAAAAGAGAATGTTTTTAGAAGTTCCCTAAAGAAATACCTGCACAAGCAGTATTTAGAGTAAGTGCCGAATTTTTCTGATTAGTTCACATTTTGGGGAGGATTTGCACAATACTATCAACTCTTCAGTTGTCCAATCCCAATAAGTTCGCACGGCAACTGGGTATATAGTCATCTCTGAAAAAACATCTTTAATACTATAGTAACGTCTTGCCCTTCTCCCAATGTGTGTTATACTTTGCAACGTTATTTGTCGTTTCTCGTTGTTTTTTATTAAAAACCTTGCAATTTTGGTCAAAATATACTCAACATGCATCCACGTCCCGATTCTCAAAAGTCCGGTCAGTCCGAAATGTTCAATCGCCGTCTCGACGATTTCCT
>JAIRYX010000186.1 GCA_031267635.1 Planctomycetaceae bacterium | reverse complement strand
TGAACGACACCTTTTTTATCGATACGGACGGACTTTTCAACGTACATCGGATTTTCTGTTATGGAAAAATAGGTTCGCCTTGTTCGAGTAAGAAATTTCAGATGGGAACACCCCAATCCAAATCAAACCATCGCAACAAGATAGTATAACTCACCGGGTACTTAAAAAATAAAAAACAGAAAAGCCACGAAAAACATAGAATAAAACAAAAAGTATTTTATACTTACTGGGTGCACCTTTCGCGAAACCCCTTTATTTCAAGTACAAAACGAAAAATCGATCCGCATAAAAGGGAAATTCCGTTTTAACAACAAGTTTAAGTGTTGACGAGCTTGACTAAGGAATCCGTTCATGCACGTTACAAGGACTTGGCAATACTCGAAGAAACGTTTCGGACTTGCAAGACCGGTCAATTGGACTTGCGACCTATCTATGTGCGAAAACAAGATAGAACACGCGGACATGTGTTGGTTGTGATGCTATCGTACTTGTTAATTACAAACATTGCGGGAATATTGGAACACGTTGGACATGACGGTTGAGGAAGGGATTGCGTTCTTGGAAACGCTATGTACTGTTGAAGTTCAACGCGACGGCAACATCCCTGCTCTTTATGTTCCCAAGCCTCGCAAAGAAATCGAACAACTCCTGACGCTCGCTAACATCCCAATCCCAGAAATCCTCCCTGCAAAAATCAAATCAAAACCAAACACCAAAACAAAACTAAAAAATGTAGCCAACAAATCAAAAACAAAAAATTGACGTAAATACTAAAGTATCAATAACTTACAGTGGAAACTCTTGTTTGATTGAAAAGGAAATTCCGTACTAAGGGAAACTTGATAAATAAGAGGGCTGCAATAGTAAAATCTTTCGGATACGGGTAATCATACCGTTGTCCAGTGCGGATTTATTGGGTTGGAGCAGCTGAATAGTTACGATCGCTCATGGGAACTTCTACAAACCTCATTTCCAACAAATTTGCCCGTTGAAAAATAAGGGCTTACGAATATTTGGGGGAGGTTTTTAAAAGTTCCCTATAAACTCCATGAGTCACTTAGGAGTTCAGCAATAAATAAATGGCAATTTCTGACCGTGGAAAGTATAACTTCACATGTTCAACGCTCACTGCGGAAACGTATAACGATTCACAACGTTCTCGAAAAGCTCCTGACGACCGCTCTTGTTCGGCGTGATTTCTCCTTTTTCGAGGATGTATTGTTCCAACGTTTTGAACGAATGTTTCCCCGCTTCAATCTCCGTGCCGACGCCGGAATCCCACGAACTGTAACGTTCTGCGAGCATCTTTGCAATCTCGCCCGATTCATGAATCGCGGCGGCAATTTTAAGTCCTTTGGCAAAAGCGTCCATGCCGCCGATGTGCGCATAAAATAAATCAATCGGCTCGAAACTTTCACGCCGCACTTTCGCATCGAAATTGAGACCGCCGGTTTTGAATCCACCGGTTTTCAAAAGGACAAGCATAATCTTCGTCGTTTCATACACGTTGGTCGGAAATTGATCGGTGTCCCAACCGAGAAGAAGGTCGCCCGTGTTCGCGTCAATTGACCCCAAAAATCCCTGACTTGCGGCATATTCGAGTTCGTGTTCGACCGTATGCCCGGCAAGCGTCGCGTGATTCGTTTCAATGTTCATCTTCACATAATCCTGAAGACCATACGTTCTCAGGAAATTGATGCACGCCGCCGAATCAAAGTCGTATTGATGTTTTGTCGGTTCTTTCGGTTTCGGCTCGAAATAAAATTGTCCTTGGAATCCAATTTCTTTCGCGTAATTAACCGCCATGTGCATAAATTTGGCAAGATGATCCGCTTCGCGTTTTAAGTCGGTGTTCCAAATGCACTGATACCCTTCGCGTCCGCCCCAAAACGTGTAGCCCTCGCCGCCGAGTTCAAGCGTGACTTCGAGAGCTTTTTTGACCTGTGCGGCGGCATAAGCGAAAGCGTCGGCATTATTGCTTGTTGCTGCCCCGTGCATATATCGCGGGTTGCCGAACAGATTGGCGGTTCCCCAAAGAAGTTTTACGCCGGTTTTTTGCTGCTGTTCTTTCAGCAACTTGACAATCACGTCGAGATTCTTATTCGATTCCGCCAGTGTTTTACCTTCCGCCGCAACATCGCGGTCATGGAAACAATAATACGGCGCACCGAGTTTTTCGCAAAACTCAAAAAAGACCTCGACACGTTTGATAGAACGATCCATACCGTTCAAGCCATCGTCCCAAGGATAAAACCGTGTGCCGGGACCAAACGGATCGGTACCGTCGCCGCAAAGCGTATGCCAGTACGCCACGCTGAAACGGAGATGATCTTTCATTGTTTTACCTGCGACAACTTCGTTGGGATTGTAAAACCGAAAAGCAAGCGGGTTGGAAGATGGAACGCCTTCAAATTGAATTTTTGAAATTTCGGGAAATGCTGCCATTGGTAAATCTCCTTCAAGGGCAATAAATTTTGTAAAATTGGTTGGTTTGTCTTTATCGTGTGCCATGCAAAGCAGATTTCTACGGCACATGAAGTTATTATCATCTCATATTTTTTGACAAATCTCAAGAGGGGCGAGAAAAAATTCGTCTCCCTTCACCCGCCAATGTTGTCAATGGCGACAGGGAATCTTTCTTTGGCAGAGAGGGATTCTCCTCGAACGGACGGGCATCCTGACTTGTAAGGAGGCAGGCAGGATGCTGGTAGGAAATCAGTACCTCTCAACGAGATTGACGTTCGCGAGGAACGGAATACCAAAGGAAATGGTTTGGTGGTTTTTGTGCAATTTACGAAGTTCCTCAATTGCTCTTGATATAAAAAATGTCAAATTTATAGGTGTTTTACGTTGAAAAATGTCAAGCGAATTTGCGTGACTTTGTATTATTCTACTGAATAATTGCCTTTTAAAATAACGAAGAAAATGCAATATTTTGCCGAACGCATCCCTTTTTGGTAAACATTCACGTTGAATTTTTATTTATTTTATTGTTTTCGTAACCTTCCGGTTACGGCTCTGATACTGCGATGCAATAATTGAAATTGCCACCAGAGCCGCCGTGCGAACGGAACCATTTGATATTTTATCGAAAGCAACAATCACGTCCGGTCATGACACGTCTGGAAGCCGTTGTTACAAATCGTTTCAAATTAAATTAAAAAATCCCTTAATCGTCGTACTCAATGCGATGTCACCTAACATAAAAAACAAATCGCAATTTTTTATTGCTCGTGAAATGACTTGCCAAAAAGATGACGGGTTCCGCGACCGAAAACATGACGCCGTTATTGCGGCAGCTTGCTAATGATTTTGAAAACAAACTTAAATACGACGCTTCCAAACAAGAACAAATCGACAAACTTTATAACGAGAATCAAAAATACAAAGAAGGGATTCTTGAAAAGTTTCGTAAACAACTGATTCTTGCCGTTATCGAATAAATTGACGAAGCGAAAAAAAGTATTTCTTTTTTTGAGGACAAAGAATTTACGGAAGAAAATTACAAAAAACTCCTGTCGTTGTACCGCGACACAACAACGGAGTTTCAAGAAGTTTTTTTGCAAAAATTCGACGTCGCCGTATTTCAAAGTGCCCCCAATTCGCCGGTTGACGCGAAACGGCAACGGGCTTTACGAACAGTTCTAACGGATAACGAGACGTTGCATCGGCATATCAAGCAATCGCTGCGCCCCGGTTACGAAATTGACGGTCATGTTTTACGATCGGAAATGGTCGAAGCTTATGTCAAACAGTAGGCAAGAGTTTATGTTCCGCTCATGTCTGTAAAATAATCGTGAACATTTTCCCATTCTTCGCCTTTTATGAAAGGACAATCTCAATGGCTCAAATTTACGGTATTGATCTCGGTACAACCTACTCCGCCATTTTGTTGTTGTCGGAAACGTAGCGATTTTATCCGCAGAAATCGCTACGGATCGTGTTGTTCGTTTTGTGAAGCGGCAAATGCACAATAAAGAATAGACTTTTGAGATCGACGGGAAATCGTATAACCGGAAGCAATATCCGCTCTGATTCTAAAACAGCTTGCCAAAGGCGCGGCGAAAACGGGCGCACACGAAGTCAAAGACGTGGTGATTACCGTTCCGGCATATTTCGGCGATTTGGAGCGGCAACGCACACGAACAGCCGGCGAGCTGGCGGGATTGAACATTGTTGCAATACTTGACGAGCCGGTGGCTGCGGCAATCAATTACGGACTCAACATCGACGCAAAAAGGGAGAATGTTATTCGTCTATGACCTCGGCGGCGGAACGTTTGACGTAACTGTTGTGAGTATCAGCGACGATGCAGATAAAAATGAAATCAGCGTCGTTTGTACCGAAGACGGCCATGAACTTGGCGGCAAAGATTGGGACGACCAGATTGTTCGGTTTCTCGTGTCTGAATTTCGCAATCAAATTGGAAGCGAAGAAAATATTTTGGAGATTCCCGATACGGAATACGATTTGCGAAGAAAAGCCGAGCAGAGCAACAAACTACTCTCCAGAACGGAAAAAGACGCCATTTCTTTCACACACGAAGGACAAAGATTTCGGACAGAGTTGTCGCGAAAAAAGTTTAACGAACTAACACAAGATTTACTGGAACGGACGATTGAAAAAACGGACGCAGTTTTGAAACTTGCAGAAGAATAAGGAATAACGGAAATCGACACGTTTCTTCTTGTCGGCGGTTCAACACGGATGCCGTAAGTCAAATCGAAAATTGCCGAAGAAAAAGGAATTGATTTGGGCACAGCGTCGGAAACCCTCATTGAAGAAGTTAAAAGTGAAGCCGCCGAAAATGTTGCGAGAGAAGGCGGATACACGCTGGAAACTGTAAAAACAGCAGTCGAAACGAGAAGTTACGCACGGTTGCGACCAAATCCTACAGTATTCGGGTACTGAATAAGAACGAATCAATCAATAATTAAGTAACCTTATTATCAAACAGACGCCGGTTACTACAACCGGAAAAGGTACCTGATGGTACGAGAAATGAAAACGCTGAATTGCTTGATCTCGTAGTTTATCTCAACAACGCAAACGGTAAAGAAACTACGTTAGAGGCGGGTACGGAACTCGGCAAGGCGGAATTGGAATTGGAAAGCAATTTGCCGAAAGGCGAGTCTATTGAAATCACGTTTGAATTGGACGAGCAAGGAAGTTTGACGCTTACGGGATGAGACAAAACATACGGAAAGAAAGTTACTGCGCACTTCCAATCCGACGGCGTAATGACCGAAGAAGAGACAGAGAAATTCAAAGACGAATTAACAACTCAAACCGTTAATTAATCGCCGACATTTTTCATTATTTTGGGGCGGGAACATGTTTCCGTCTGTTAGACCAATGAGACTTTAATATTTCATTTCCTGGTACTTTTGCTCGTAGCGGGTTGTTCACAGGAGATTGAAATTTTGTTGGCGGGTGAACGTCCGATTGTTTCGGAAACAAAAAAGATGATTCGAGCATTCCTGCCGGAACAGAAAATTGGATTGTTTGTTCATGATGCGGTGAAAAAGGAAGTTATACCGGAAGTTCCCTTTTATGCAGATAGAAATTTCGTTTTGTACTTGAAATAAAGGGTTTTTGTGAAATACGTACCCAGTAAATATGAAATATTTTTTATTTTATTCTATATTTTTGGAACTTTTCTGTTTTTCTATTGTTTTAAGTACC
>JAIRYX010000299.1 GCA_031267635.1 Planctomycetaceae bacterium | reverse complement strand
CGGTCTTTACGGAGCGGCTCGCTGTCCTCCGTGAGCGGCGAATTTTCCTTCGGGAGAGTCTCGCCACCTTCTACGAAACTTCCGTAGAACTCCGCGAGAAACTCGCCGCTCTCTACGAATGGCATTGAGGGAAACGAATCTCTCCCGCTCCTGAGTGTCTCGTTTCCGCTACTGAGCGGCTCTCGTCGGCTGACGGTGAATGCAAACAGGGCATGGACGGACGTCAATGACAAAGGCGATGATCATGCTTCCGACACCGAGAAAGAAAAACATCATGCAAGACAAACAATCGGAACAACATCACAAACAAGCGGAACAACATCAAACGCACCTCGCACAACCTTCCTCCCGTGCGTTAAACGATTCGCTATCCCTCGCCAAAATATTGAATGCGACTGCGATTGGTTGAAGAGGGAGTCTTCTTCGAAAATCGACGGTTTTTATGCTATGATTACCGCCTTGTCAAGATAAGATAGCGTGTCAAGGGTTGCAATCTCTTTTGCTGTAAATCCTTGTTTTGTAACTCTTCAGTGTTTTGTAACTCTTCAGTCGCTCAAGCCAAGTAAATCCGCACTGGGCAACTGCATCGTTATCCGAAAAATTTTGCCATTGCCGCCCTTATTTATCAAATTTCCCTTAGTAGCCCGAATTGCTCCCAACGATGCGCCCTTATGCCCTTATTGTTCGTTTGTAACCCATCATCTAAAACGTAAGGGAATAAGGGTGCGTATTGGTGGTGCAATTCGGGCTACTAAGGGGAATATGATAAATAAGGGCTGAAATGGTAAAGCCGTTCGGGACGGATACTTATACAGTTGCCCAAATGCGGATTTATTGGCTTTGAGCCACTGAATAGTTACGATAAAAAAAGAAATAGTTAATCTAGGTTATTTTTAAGCAAAAACTTTGTTCTTCTTGGAAGATTTCTAACCCAAAGTTGGGATTTGCCCTTTTTTCGGAATCGTTTTTTTGTTATGAATCACAAAATTTGGATGAGACGAGAAAAAATTTTGCTTGTTTTGAGAATAAGAAAATCATCACAAAAAACAAAAATTCAGATAAAAGAAAAAGGTGGTAAAACAATGAAATATTTTTCGTTAAAATATACGGTCATTTTTGTTATTGTTTTCGTTGTGTTTTTTGCCGTCGGTTTGTCGATAGTGATGGGACAAAATTCTCAAGTCAACATGCCGCCGCGTCGATTGCAAGGGACATTGCCACCGATTTCCGCCGCACCGTCTGCGTCAACATCTTCACACATAACGTCTTCTTCGAACATAACGCCAGCACAAAGTCCTCCGTTTGTGCGACAGGATAATTCTTCCCAAGCCCATTCAACGCAGCAGATTGTTCAGCCGACAAATACGCAAAACGTGCAATTGGCGGCGCATCAACTCAATGAAAATACGCCGAATAATAATCAAATTGTACTCGTTCAAGCGGGACAACCGGAAAGTAAATTCGCGGCAACGCAACCCACAACAAATAATATTCCATCGAATACCGCAACGTTACCGCGATTATTACCTGTCGAAAATCAACCGGCGTCGGCGCAGATTCGTTCGCCTTTACATCCTCCGAACGACGCTTTAACACCGACAGTTTCTTCCGCCGCGTTAGCTTTGAATCCTTCTGATGATTCGCAAGTTCCCGAACATATCGTTCAAGGAGCGGCGCAGTTGCAAGAAGAAAATCAACAAATCAATTTGCCGCAAAATCCTAATCGATCCAATCAAAGAACGGCGAATGAAACGACTGTACCGCAATTTTCATCGCCCGTCATTGCGTCAACGGAACAAACGCCGCTGGAACAACAGACGCAGCCGTTGACGCCTTATCATCCGGTCAATCCTGTAATCATCTCTGAAAACAAGAGCGTTCCGCAAAACAGCGTGACGCACGATTTTCCTGATACCGCAACGAACCCGTTGTTACACAACGATTCGCCGCCGACACAACCTGCCATGCCGAATGAACGTTACGCACGAAATCATGTTCAAGGATTTGAGGTACCGCTTGATGATGCGACGATTGGACCAAAAAACTCTTTGGCTAATTCACCGCAATCCGCCGCGTTGGAAGGTTCAGGACTGCCGGGACCGAAAGAAATCGCCGGCGCACAGCAACCGCAATTGGTGATAGAAAAGATTATGCCGCCAGAAGTGCAAATTCATGAAGTGACGCCGATTCGAATTATTATTCGCAATACCGGTTTGGCGGTGGCGAAAAGCGTGATCTTGTCCGACCGTTTGCCGAAAGGCGCGAAATTTTCCGATGCGGGACAATCCGGCAAACAAAATGAAAACGGCGATGTTGTTTGGGACATGGGAGACGTTGGAATCAACGAAGAAAAAACAGTCGATTATCGTATTATTCCGGCGGCAGAAGGAGAAATCGGCAGCATCGTTACCGCGACATTCAGCGTGGAAGCGTCGGCGAGTATGCGAGTCACTCAACCTGCGCTCAAAATGGAAGTGAAAACGGACGAAACGGAACATCTGGTCGGCGGCGCATTGGTTTTGGAAATTAGTCTTTCCAATCCAGGAACCGGAATCACGAGAAATATCACGATTGAAGAATACGTGCCGGACGGTTTGTCGCATCCGAAAGGAAAAGAATTGCGGTCATCATTCGGCGACTTACAGCCGGGCGAGAGTAAACGTCTCAAATTGACACTGAATTGCGACCGCGCCGGAGAAGTGACAAATTATCTTGTGGCGAAAGCGGAAAACGGTTTGATTGAAGAGAGCAAAATACCGATTTCCGTGCTTGCTCCCGGATTAACGCTCGGTATTGAAGGACCGAAAACTCGTTATCTTGATCGTCAGGCAATTTACGAGCTGAGTATCAGTAATCCGGGTTCGGCGACGGCGCGTGATGTGAAATTGTTTGTGCAGCTTCCGAAAGGACTCAAGTTTGTGCGTACCGATTCAAGAGGCGCGTATGATTCGGCAACGCATACCGTACATTGGGCGCTCGAACAACTTCCACCGCAGCAATTAGGAACGATTGAACTTGTTACGTTGCCGCAAGTGATCGGCGAGCACAAAATCAATTTTGTCGGACGCGACAGCACAGGGCTTCAGGCGAGCACATCGCATGAAGTTTCGGTAGATGGAATTGCGTCGCTGGGTTTTGAGATTATGAAAAAATTTGATCCGGTCGAATTAGGACACGAAGCCGTTTATGAAATCCGCGTGCAGAATCAAGGTTCTAAAGCATCTTCCAATATCGCGCTTCGTGTGGAATTACCGACGGATATGCGATTTGTTTCTGCGGATGGACCTTCGCAATACCGCGTTTCGCAATCGGTTGTCGTTTTTGATAATCTGTCGCAACTTCCGCCGAAAGAAGAAAAAATTTATACGATCAAAACGCAATGTCTCGCGGTAGGCGATCAACGAATTGTTGTTCGTGTGCAATCCGATGAACTGGAACGTCCGGTGACGAAAGAAGAAAACACGAAAGTTTATGGGGACGAACAATAATATGAATTATCTGTTATGCTTATGGCCCGGAGCGGGCGGAATTGTACGTTACGGGCGATGGTCGTTTTTGACAATTGCTCTGTTGTACGGTTTTGTTTGTTGCTGTGTGATAACAGTCAATTTTTATTGGTCGGAAATTCTTATCGGAACAACTCGCGGAATTTCTTATTTCGGACTTGGCGTTGTATGGCTGATTTTAACCGGCAAAGCGGCATGGCACGAAAAAATCTGCCGCAAACAACGTTCTCAACCGGCGCCGAAAAAAGATATTTTCCCCGAATCGCAAACTCATTATTTACAAGGAAACTGGTTTGAAGCGGAATGTTGTTTGCATATTTTGTTGAAGAATAATCCGCGCGATGTGGAAGCGATATTGACGCTCGCCACATTGTACCGTCATAAAGCTCGTTACGACGAAGCGGCAAATATGTTGCGGACGCTCGAATTGATGGAAGACGCGGTCACATGGAAACATGAAATCCGCACAGAGAAACGAAAATTACTCGCGTTAACTTCGCAACGCTTGACTGTTTCTTCGGACGAATCCCGAAATTCCCAAACGATAAAACAATCGGAAGAAAAATACGAAGAAACCGCTCAAGCTCGCGCGGCATAACGAAACACCTTAAAAATACGATATTAAAAATGCAAACACACACTCAAAAAAATTATTTTCGGACAAATCGCGTTTTATTACTGATAACAACGTTCCTCTTGATTTTCTTTCTTGGAGCAGGATGTAAAGCGTTGATGACAACTGTTCTTTTGATTACAGGACAAGACGAAAGCCCAGCGAAACATAAATTTCTCAAAGGAAAAACCGTCGCTATTGTCTGTTTGGCACAACAAATGACCGACAGTCGATATGACGATGTGCCGCGTGATCTTGCACGGGTGGTGGGAGTCGATCTTGAAAACCACGTCAAAAAAATTGAAATCATTCCGCACAGTAAAGTCAACCGATGGCTTGACCGTCATGAGCGGAAAATCGAAGATTATACGGATTTTGGTAAAGAAATGGAAGCCGATATGGTTTTGGCGATTGAAATTTATTCGTTTGAAACGTCGTCGATGAATTCTCCGGGAAGTTATCAAGGTCGATCCAGCGTTTCGTTTACCGTTTATGATATTAATGGCGACCGTCCGACGATTATGGAAAGCGTGCCTTCGCGTATTTATCCGCCGAACATGCGGCTAACGTCAAACGACTTGCCCGAAGCGCAATTCCGAAACGAATATATCGCAAAAATCGCAATGGATATCGGAAGATACTTTTATTCTTATAATCCGCAAGACGATGTGGCGATGGACGCGCGTGTCGGTTTAAACCATTTATAATGTATATATTTATTCGTGACAATTCGTACATTTGCGATAAAAATTTTTGACGAGGCAGAAAAATGGCTGGTGAAGTTTTAAGTCAGGAAGAAGTCGAAAATCTGCTTAACATCATGGCGGGCGGAGAAAAAAAAGCCGCTGCGCCGAAAGCCGCCGCACCCGCTCCTCAAAAGACAACATTTCCCACCGTGAGCGGAGGAGGCAATTCATCTTGGGGACACGAAAAGGTAACGAAATATGATTTTAAGCGTCCTGAACGTGTCGGTAAAGAACAAATGAAGGCGCTACAATCGTTGCACGAAGGTTTCGGACGAAAATTTGCCGCCGGACTTTCCGCGATGCTGCGCACGATTGTTGAAGTGAAATTGACAAGCGTGGATCAGTTGACTTACAGCGAATTTATTTTCAGTCTTGACAATCCGACATGTTTTAATTTGCTACGCGCCGAGCCGCTTGAAGGAAATCTCATTCTTGACGTCAATCAATCAATTCTTTATCCGATGATTGACCGAATGTTAGGCGGCGGACGCGAACCGTCTTCCATTACGCGCCGCCAGTTAACCGAAATTGAGTTGCGGCTTGTTTCCCGCATTACAAATCTCTTTCTTGATGAATTAAAACACGCGTGGGAAAACGTTTTAGAACTTGACTTGCGAGTGGTACAAGTCGAAAGTAATCCGCAACTGATTCAAATCGTGCCGCCCAATGAAGTGGTGGTGGTGGTCTGTTTTGAAGTCGCGTTAGTTGAAGTGCGCGGAATTATCAATCTTTGCATTCCTTACAATGCTATCGAGCGTATTTCCGGCAAACTTGCGTCGAACTCATGGGTAACTTACGGTCGCCGCAACTCGACGCCAACGTCCATCGAAAAGATCAGCAAAACGATCCGCAACATGAAAGTCGGCATGAAAGTCAAACTTGGTCACGCCAAAATTAAAATGAACGAACTCATGCAACTACGTGTCGGCGACGTGATTTTCACGGAAAAAAACGTTGGCGATCCGCTTCTCGTAAATGTTGAAGGTGTCCCCAAATACTGGGCAAGACCCGGAAAATACAAAGGACATACAGCCATCGAAATCACCGACATCATTACGGATCCGACAGATATTATTGCGCAGGAGTAGATCAAGATCAATCGGCGTTTTGACGAAACGTTCAGTAAACATTCGTCCATTGCCTAACAAAACTTGTCAAACATTTCATGACAAGAATGATATACTCCTTGCACTTGAAATTTCGGTTTTCACTGACGTCGTTATACCGTAAAATCTGGTTTGATGATCTCCATCCATAAAATCGAAAACTTAAGGAAAGCTATCAGAAATTCCCTGCTTATTTCGTTTTTGGGGGCGGATTATCCGTTCACGGATATTTTTTATGTTCCAACGGAATGTCCTTTTTAATCAAACAAGAGTTTCCGCCGTAACTTGTTGTTGCCATAGTTCAACGCCGCCGATTTCAGGAGAACGGCGAACGCTTCGCAATTTTTTTCGCCCCAACCGGTGATATTGAGAATTGTCGTTTTGATAATTTTTTGACCTTCACGATGGGATTGGCGCAAAAAATAGTATGGGTGAACGATACCTTTTTTATCGATACGGATGGACTTTTCAACGTACATCGGATTTTCTGTTATAGAAATAGGTTTCATCTTGTTCGAGTAAGAAATTTCAGAATAAAATTCGCTGATTATTTCATTTTTGGAGAACAATATTTGAAGGCGCAATAGAAAACTATGGCGTCAGTTGCTCAAGCCAAATAAGTTCACACTGGGCAGCGGCATTGTTACCTATTTTTTTCGTACAGCCCGAACAGCGTCAACCAATAATGATTCTATTCCTTCCGTCAATTCAGGATGCGGGCTAAACAATATCACATGACCTTTTCCAAAACTGCCCGCGACAATTGCCGGCGTTTTCGGCATTGTTCCTTGTTGAAAATGATGTTGATAAATATCCGATAAATAAGTCGCTAATGTCAAAAAATCCGGTAATTCCTTCACTCCGGCTTCCATAAAAACAGGACCGTTAATATAACTCATGTGTCCTTTTGCGGGTTGCGAAAACAGTATCTTTCCTTCGGAAGAAAATTCAAGTTCCGCGTCGCCGCCGCCCAACTGTCTTTGTTCTAGAATACCAAGACGGGGCGATAGTTCCTGAGAATGATTGGTTTTCACATTGACCAATCCTAAAAAGTTATCAAATGTTGACGACGCCAAAAACGCGCCGGCACAAATTCCAATATATCCGCCGCCGGATTTTACATAGTTTCTTATGGCTTCTTTTCCCTTACTTCCGATTTTTTCCGCCATATCATTGGAAACGCCGCCCGGTACAATCAATGTATCATAATCGGTCAACTTTCCCTGACAAATCGCTTCGACGTCAATCAATTCACAAACACAATGACAATTCACAAGAATCGTTTCAATTGCCTTTTTTGATCCTTCCGTAACTCCTTTATCATCATAAATGGCAACTTTCATTTTTGTTAAATCATTGTTCTTGCAATTTTCAATCAGTTCAGTCGCAAATTGATTCAACATACTTTCTTCGTCAACAAGAGACGGCAAATGATATTCTTTCCGTAACGCATCAATTCGTTCTTTAGAAAAATGATAAATGTTGATAGAATATCCTGCTCTGGCAACAGGAGTTTCATTGCGCAAAAAAGCATATTCATTTTTCCTATTAAAAATATTATTTGCGTTTACCGCATACCAACCGGGCTTGAGTACCGCATAAATATTCGTCTGACCGCCTTCTTGAGGAACAATACCGTCATATTTTATTTTTGTATTTTCCAACGGCATTGTTCCGAATAATGAAACTTTCAAAGGACGGAAATCAGAATGCTGTTTTTGCCATTTTTCCAAATAATAAACGTCTTGTCCCCAATCAAGATCGCTTCCCAATAAGTATTTTCCGCCGTTTACTGCCCCGCCGGCAAATTCGTTGAAATAACTCATGCAATGCGGAAAAACAAGTAAAACGCTCATTACCATCCAGCCGGTTAATAATGTTACGAATCCTTTTGATAAAATTTTCGGAAAAGAAAATCTTTTTTGGTTTTCATTGTTTTCAAAAATAGTTCCAATTCGGCTTGTCCAGACAAACAGGAACGGAAGAATCGGCAGAAGATAACGCGAATGAACAGAAAAACCGTCTTGCGAACTAATCAAAACAAGAACAAACAAAAACGGTATCAAAAGTACGGATTCATTAAAAAAAGTGAATCGATATTTTTTGTGAAAGAGAAACAAAAAAACAGACGCGAATAAAAGGATTTGAAAACCAATCGGCGTTTTGAGAAAAAATGCGTAAAAATAATAATACCAATATCCATGTTCCGACCATGTTCCATTTTTATAAGAAGGAATGCCGCGTTCAAAATCATATTTTTGAACGTCGATTCCATAAAGATAATCTTGCGGCAACGGAATGGGAACAACGCCGATCCAAGAATCCGCAAAACGGTTTTTCTTTTGCGGATCATTTGCTTGACCTGTGAAAGATTGAGAAACAAACGTATAATTTTTTAGCGGACGAAATGTTCCGTTGAAATTATAAAACAAATTAAGAACCAAAATTGCAATGA
>JAIRYX010000471.1 GCA_031267635.1 Planctomycetaceae bacterium | reverse complement strand
AGACAAAAATCACCATTGATTTTTGCCTAACAATTAAGTTTATTGATTACTATTATATGCCAAGGTGAAAAATCTTTAAAGGGGAATGTGGAATATTTTGAAATTTTCTTGAAAATATTTTTTTAATTATTCAGACGCCTCGTGCGGATTTATACTCATCACACTTTAAAATTTGTCTCTCACAAAGCAACCAAGAACACTGAGAAATTCTAAAAATAAATTCTTTGTTGCTCTGTGAGAAAAAATAAATTGAAAGTAATTTTAGCATATTTGGCTGGGCGACTGAATAGCTACGAAAATTTTAAAAATATTTTTTAGCTTCCAAAAGGGACATTAGGGACAAGAGGGGCTTTGGGGATATAATAAATGAGAAACGGTGGTCTTAAAAAAGATAAAAATTTTATCTTTTTTGAGAAATTCCACTTGATGTCAGTTTGTATTTTTTATATTCTACTCTCGTTATTTCGCGTTGTGTTTTCAGTTGAGGAAATCAACGAGATAAAAATGTCGATTTATTTTCTCCTTTCTCCTGATGCTCTGTTATGAGAGACGAGGATGCGGGACCTCGCATTATCTTTCCCTCCTGGGATGGCGGGGAACTAACGATAGGGAACACGTACTGGGTCGGTTGCCAATCGGGAGCTCCTCATGACGGAGCTATTTTTTTACGGCGTTAAAACTGGATATTCAGTTTTAACGCCGATTTTTGTCATTACCCAATACGCACCTCATTATCTACACTTTCCCCAAAATATATTAAAAGCATTTTTCTAAACGTCTTATTTTTATTATTTTACCAAAACTACGGTGAATTAAATACGTTTTTGCCTCAAAAGCAGAAAACATAAAAATATAGAGGTCAATCTCAAACGGCTTAAATTCCACAGATTAACCATTATTAATTTTGGGGAAGTGCAGTAATTATGAAAGCAACTTAATTTACAAGAATTTCAGGAAACAACGCAAGAAAAAATTCCAAAACTCCCAACCTTAAACAAGATTGGCAGTTCATGAAATCCTTGAAGAAAAACAAAAAGTATCATTTTTGAAAATTATGACCTTATGCCCGTAAAATGCGGACATATTCAAACTTCTGAATGTTCCTCTTGATTTTGTAATGCGTGGATGGCTTCAAATATTTCCTTGCGGTGAACGGGAACGTCTTTCGGGGCTTCAATACCCAGCCGCACTTTATCACCACGAATTTCCACCACAACGACCGTAATATTGTCGTTAATCACAATACTTTCATTTTTTTTTCGGGAAAGCACTAACATCGTATCTTCCTTCCATTGAAACTTGTCATCATAATAGCAGGTTCCGCTAACTCCTCATCAATTACGACCGATGATAGATGCAGTTTACTAACTTGCCCCAATCGGTACGTTTTTAATATAGTTTCATCTTGACCCTATCTACCTGTTTTATTCCTGATAAAATAAAAATTTTAATAAATTATTTTAGACATAATCGACTATAACAATTATACTAAACACAGCAACAAGGTATAATTTTGCGTTTTGAAATGAAAATTTTACTGATTTCTACCATAAATTAGAGGATAAATGTATCATATATTATTTTTATTAAAATTCATTTTACCTTACTAAAAATGATTTATGGAAAATTTGGTTCTTAACATAACATAATTGTACTTAATTTGTACTTTGATATATACGTCTTTTATCAAATGTTTTTTCACAAATTCCTGTAATTGCTAGATTATTCGTATTGTTTTAGGATTAAGACATTTACAAACGATGACAAAAATAACGACGATACATACCGACTCGCTGGAATTGTTTGATACTCACGCACATATTACGTCGGATTTTTTCTCCGAAAATGCGATAAACGTTTTGAAATCTTCATTTTACGGCAAATTTCCTGAAAAAATTGAAAATAGTAGCAAATTTGAAAAAAAGTGGAATTTCCAAATAAGCGGTATTCTCAATGTTGCGACTTCTTTGGACACAAGCCATGAGGTTGTCAAACTTTCCAGTGATTTCCCTCAAATTTACGCCGCCGTTGGGATTCATCCGAACAATATTGACGATTCTTCTCACGACGAATGGCAGGAAATTATAGAACTTTCGAAAAATATAAAAGTTGCAGCAATCGGTGAAACCGGCTTGGATCGCTATTGGGATACCGTTCCGTTTGAAATCCAGCGGGAATACTTTGAACGACATCTGGATTTGGCAAAAAAACGAAATATTCCGGTTGTTATACACAGCCGTAATTGCGACGGCGATATGTTGGAGATTTTGAACAACCATGCCAAACTGTCGCCGATTTTGGGGGTAATTCACTCTTTCAGTAGTTCACCGGAAGTTGCAGAAAAATTTCTCGAAATGGGGCTTTATATAAGTTTTTCCGGTTCCGTAACTTACTCAAACAAAAAGTTTTCGCAAATTCGTGAATCCGCAAAAACTATCCCCAATGAACGTATTTTAATTGAAACCGATTCTCCGTTTTTGACGCCTCATCCTTTTCGCGGAAAAATTGAGAAAAACACCCCGCTTATGACGGCGTTTGTTGCGCAAACGCTTTCTGGATTACGAAATTGTTCTATCGCGGATATTGCGAAAATTACAACCGCCAATGCGCGACAAATCTTTGGCACACAAAACAACAACGTCAATACAAAAAAATTGAACGAAAAATAAGAGATAAGGGAGCATAATTGGGGAGCAATTCGGGCTACTAAGGGAATTTCAGAAAAATAAGGGCGGCAATAATAATATTTTCCGATAAAATGACGGCAACTAAATAGTTACAAAAAATCAACGAACAGCAGCTCGCTATTTCCTTACGGGTTACTTTGTCTTGTCGGAATCGCTTCGCCCAGTAAATTCTATCAATATTCGTGTTGATAGTTTCTGAAATGGCAACCGTGTTTGATAATTCATCAATGACGGCTTTAAAGGATTTTGTTGCAAGCGGATGAGCCCGAAAAAGTCCCACGTATATTAACGATTCTCATGTCTGTTGGGATTTGTTTGTCAAATTATTTGTGAGATTGCTGTTACCGTTAAAGAAATTCCGTTCAAACCAATTGCCGTGTGAAAAATGATAATTATTGGCGGCATTATACAGTGTCTGGCAATGCTGCGCCGCCATCGGAAGGACAAATTTAAGATGTTGCCATTTTGTTTCATCGCGGTATAATTGTTGCTTCGTTAGGCGTTATTTATGCAATCTTAATGCCGACTGCAACAACACGAAATCTGTAAAATTAAAGCGGCTTGAACCGCAAAGGAAATACTAATGTCAGGTTTGATTCTTCCGCATGGCGGTTTGACCGATCTGGTCAACCGCGAAATCCCGCAGGAACAAATTTCAGAAGCCAAAACCAAGGCGTTCGGTTTGAAAAAGATACCGGTAAGCGACGCCGACCTTTCTACAGTTTATCGGTTCGGCGACGGTGGTTTAAGTCCGTTGACTGGACCGATGGATCGTGCGACGTTTCATCGTGTTTTAGACGAATCGGTAATCGAACACAATGGAAATCTATACGCTTGGACAATTCCGCTTTCGTTGCCAATCACTAAAGAACTCGCATCGGGACTTAAAGTAGGCGAAGAAGTTGCGATTGTCAACTCATCCGATGAAATTACTGCGCTATTGACAATTTCTGATATTTTTGAGTGGGACAAGTTGCGTTATTTAAAAAGCGTTTATCTCACCGATCGCACCGACCATCCCGGCGCGGACATGATTTTGAAACAAGATGCGGAAAAAACGCATTTGCTCGGTGGAGAAATTCGCGTTTTTCCGCAGCCGAAAAATCCGAATTTTGGACAATATGTGCTGACTCCGCGCGAAGTCCGTCAACTTCTGGTATCCAAAGGTTGGGAGCGAGTTGTCGCGTTTCAGACTCGTAATCCGCTTCATCGAGCGCATGAATACGCGTTGATTTATGGTTTAGAAACTCTTTTGAAACAGGGATTTAACGCTGGCGCATGCCTCAATCCGCTTGTCGGTGAAACAAAAGGCGACGATGTCAATGCTGTCATTCGTATGCAAACTTACGAGGCGTTGATTAATAATCGTTCGCTTGGCGAAGGGGACAGCGATTCGCAACTTTGGGCAAAACTCGGTCAGCAAGCGCCGGATCGCGTGATTTTACTCGGTTTGGATATAAAAATGTTTTACGGCGGACCGAAAGAAGCGGTGATGCACGCGATTTATCGCCAGAATTTCGGTTTTACTGATTTAATTATCGGGCGAAAACATGCCGACGCGCCGTATCACGACGGTTCGACAATCTGGGGTGATTTCGATGCTCAGGAAATTTTCCATAAACTCAACGGTGAATTGCAGCTCAAACCATTAAATGTCGGCTTTGCGGCATATTACGAATCCGTGGGACGTGTGGATTTGATGGAATATCACGCCAATGAAAAGCCGGTTTTCATTTCTGGAAAAGACGTCCGCAAGACGTTACAGGCAGGTCAGGAAGTTGATCCGCGAATTATGCGACCGAGTACGTCGCGTATCCTTGCCGCCGCGATGAAGATGTAATGTGAGGAACATTGTTTAAATTTTACTTTTCGCAATCAATTCCGCAAACGCATCATCAAGCGTCGGATCGGGGAGCGTTGCGGATTGAACGGATGTTTTGAGTTCGTCGGGCGTGCCTTCGGCAATTGTTTCGCCGCGAAAAATCAGGTTGATTCGGTCGCAGTATTCCGCTTCGTCCATAAAATGCGTCGTTACTAAAATTGTTACGCCCTTTCCAACAAGCGCGTTGATGTGTCCCCAAAATTCGCGACGCGTCAACGGGTCAACGCCGGACGTCGGCTCGTCGAGAAACAACACGTCCGGTGCGTGCATCAACGCCGCCGCCAACGAAAGTCGCTGCTTGAAACCGAGCGGCAGCAAACCGGCGCTGGTTGCGGCGTATTGTCCGAGATCAAAAATATCGAGCATTTCATTGATCGCGCGGCGTTTCGCAAATCCCCAAAGTCCATAAATTCCGGCAAAAAACATTAAGTTCTGACGCACCGTCAAATCGCCGTACATCGAAAATTTTTGCGCCATGTATCCAAGCCGCGACCTCGCTTTCGACGCCGATTTCCGCAAATTGTAACCCGCAATAAAACCTTCGCCCGACGTAGGGCGCAGAAGTCCGCAAAGCATTTTGAAAGTCGTGCTTTTGCCCGCGCCGTTCGGTCCGAGCAAACCGTAAATCTCGCCGCGATGAATCGAAAACGTATTATCGCGCACCGCCGTAAACGAGCCGAATCGTTTTGTCAAACCATGTGCCGTGACGACCGGCTGATCGCTTTTCGCCAATTGAATATTGCGTTGAGCGAGAACCGACTCTTCTTTCGGCACGCCGCCTAACATGTCGATAAAACTATCTTCAAACCGCGCGGCGACCGGAAAAATAAGCTCTTTTCTCACCGGAAGAATCTTGGCGGAAACGTCCGGTTTCAATACGATCCGCAACGCGCTTCCTTGAATCACGCCGTCCAAAACTTCCGGTAACGTAATCCATTCGGCAATTTTTTTTCGCCGTTCCGCAACAGGGAGTCCGCGAATTTGTACCACGCGGTCTTTCATGCGCCGAGTAAGTTCGTGCGGCTTGCCGTGAAATAAAAGTTTTCCTTCGTTCATCAAAAGCACGTCGTCGCACGTTTCCGCTTCGTCGAGATACGATGTGTTCCACACAACCGCCACATCGTCAGCAAGAAGTTCGCGTACCATCCGCCAAAGTTCGCGGCGGCTGATTGGATCAACGCCGACGCTTGGCTCGTCGAGCAGAAGAAGTTTCGGCATTTTTATTAACGCACACGCAAGTCCAAGTTTTTGTTTCATTCCGCCGGAAAGCTGCCGCGCCAGCCGCGTCGTGAATTGCTGGAGTCCCGTAAAACGCAGCAGTTCGGCGAATCGCTCGGCACGTTCTTGTTTACCGAATCCTCGCATTGCGGCATAAAGATTCATATTTTCCATCACCGAAAGTTCTTCGTACAATCCGAACCGCTGCGGCATATAACCGAGCGTTTCGCGGATTTTTGCCGAATCGCGCACAGAGTCGCGTCCGAACACCGTAATCGTTCCAGAGGACGGCTTAATCAAACCGGCGATAAGTCGCACGAGCGTTGTTTTTCCCGCGCCGTCCGGTCCGACCAAGCCGGTAATGCGTCCGGGATGAATCACAGCGGTCAATGAATCAATCGCCGCTCGCGTTTCTTCAGAAAATACTTTTGTGAGTTGGGAAAGAGTAATCATGAAGTTGCGTACTCCTCACCCTTTAAAATTCGATTTTCATTCTCAAAAGGGCATTAGGGACAAAAGGGATTTTGAGGACGTGATGAACGATCAACACTGTCTTACAAGTCGAAATTTGGCTGATTATTTCACATTTGGGAGAGAGATTGATTGATACAATACTGTAATTATTCACTCATGTTACGCGACGCTCATTAAACAAGCCACTAAAATAAACTCTTTGTCTAATCCAAAGCGTTCGGGTTATAATTCAAAGTCATTGGATCATGAGCCGGAGCCGCCGTTGCTGGCGACAGAGCCGCCGTTGCTGGCGACAGAGCCGCCGTTGCTGGCAACAGAGCCGCCGGTGCTGGCGACAGAGTCGCCGTTGCAGGCAACAGAGTCGCCGTTGCTGGCGACAGAGTCGCCGTCGCTGGCAACAGAGCCGCCGTTGCTGGCGACAGAGCCGTTGGGATAAGTCCCAGAGCCGTTGGGATAAGTCCCAGAGCCGTTGGGATAAGTCCCAGAGCCGTTGGGACAAGTCCCAGAGCCGTTGGGATATGTCCCAGAGCCGTTGGGATAAGTCCCAAAGCCGTTGGGATAAGTCCCAAAGCCGTTGGGATAAGTCCCAAAGCCGTTGGGATAAGTCCCAAAGCCGTTGGGATAAGTCCCAAAGCCGTTCGGACAAGTCCCAAAGCCGTTCGGACAAGTCCGAAAGTCGTTCGGATAAGTCCGAAAGCCGTTGGGGGAAGTCCCAAAGCCGTTCGGATGTTTCCCGAATTATTTGTATGATAACTCATGTTGCGTAGAATCTTGATTCCGTCCGAAATAGGGTGATGTGCTCCTATTCCTGTTACGCACGAGCGATTAGTATTCGGGAAGCGAAAAAACAGTTTTTCCGCCCTTGACAGGAATCATTGCGAAAAACTGCTCGGCTTCCTTTCGATCAATTTGATCAATTTGGGATATGCTTTGATTGCTCACGCGTAACATGAGCGAATAACAATCCATGATCTAAAAAATAAGAGCATAAAGGCGAGTTTGGGAGGGCTTTGTTGGCTACTCATGGAAACTTGATCACGGGGCTGCAATGGTAAAGCCGTTCGGATCATTGCAATGGTCAAATCTTTCGGGTAACAATGCAGTTGCCCGGTGTGGATTTATTTGGTTTGATCGACTGAAGATTTCCCTTGTTTATTTACGCTTCGTGCTCTGATTCTGTTTTTATTTCAACTTTAATTTCACTGTAACCGGCATTCCCTGACAAAGATGTTCATCGGGATTGTCGGCGATGATTCGGACGCGATAAACCAAATCGGTACGGAGTTCTGTTGTTTGCACGGTTTTGGGCGTAAATTCCGCTTCCGGCGACTTGTAGCCGACTTGTCCGGCGTAAGGTTTATCCGGCTGCGAATCGGTGTAAATTTCCGCTTTCATTCCGGCCACCACCTGACCGATTTGCGATTCGGGAACATAAACATAAATCCAAACGCCGTCCCGAAGTGAAAGCGTAATGATTGTCTGCCCCGGATTGACCACCGCGCCCGGTTCTTCTACGCGGGTCAACAAAATACCGTCGTTCGGACTGCGAAGCTCGGCGTCGTTCAACGACGTTTGCGACCGTTTCAAATTTGCCTCCGCTTCGTCAAGCTGCGCTTTGCCCGCTTCAATATCTTCTTGACGAAATCCTTCCAACAACAGATTCAGCGTTTCTTCCGCCAATTTTTTACGAGCCGCCGCTTCGTCTCGCTGAGCGATTGTCGTATCGTATTCCTCCTGCGCAATCGCTTTACTTTCAATCAGACGTTTCGCACGTTCCGCATTTGCGTTTAATACTTTCAACGTTGCATCGCGTTCTTTGAGCGTCGCGCGCGCCTGCTCGATTTCCTGCGGACGATTGCCGGTCTCAAGTTTTTCGAGATTCGCCTTTGCCTTACGAACTTGTGCGTCGGCAATAGCAAGATTGTCCTGATACGGCTCTTTGTCGAGACAGGCGATCAATTCGTTTTTTGCTATTTTGTCTCCTTCTTGAAACAAAATCTCCTGAACCCGTCCCGAAACGCGAAAACCAAGATGAACCCGCCGGATTTCCACATTTCCGTAAAGCGTCATCACATCTTGTTCTTCGAGAAACTTCTCGGCGAAATGATACCGCAGAAAACAATAACCGCCGACGCCTATCGCTAACACAAAAATAAGAACAACTTTTTTCACGAGCGCGCTCCGGCTTTAAATTGACGTAACCGTTCACGGTATTTTTCGGTAAAATTGATAGCAAAACTCTACAGCTACCCAAGTGCGAATTTATTGGCTTGGGTCACTGAATAGTTCCCTTTATTTTTTCTTATCCCGTTTGCGTCCGGGCTTGAACGAGTCGCCGGGGCGGTGTTCGGCTTCTTCTAACATTTTTGCCCATCGGGCTTTAATTTCCTGAAAAAAGCCGACCGGCTTTTCTGCGGAATCGGAATTTTGTTTCTTCTTTTTCTTGTGGAAAAGGTTGTCGTATTGTTTGTCCGTCGGCTTTACTTCGTACTTTTTGTCGGTGACCGTGATTTCGGTGGGATATGTTTTTGCCGTTTTTTCGCCGGTCGTCAAATTGCCGGAGCCACTTGTTTTCGGTTGCGGTTTCGGTAAAAATTTACGTTCCAGAACCGCCCAGAGCGAAGAGACAATGAAATAAAAACAGAGTCCGCTTGCCACTTTATAAAACATGAACGCCATGAAAATCATCATAAATTTCATCGTGACCCGCATGGATTTTTCCTGATCGGTGGTCGGCGGCGGCATCATAATTTGCTGATGAACCAGCATCAAAATAACGGCAAGAATCGGAAGAATATTCAAATACGGTCCCAGCGCGAACATTCCCCAAAAACCTTGCGACGTTCCTGTATTGAAACTCGGCCAGCCGACGTTAATCCAGAAACGGCTCCAATCGTAAAATTGATCCGGCGCGGCAAGATCGGAACACCATCGGACGGAATTTCCCAAAAACGACGCGCCATACAACTCCACATCAATCGACAACGCTTTGTAAAGCGCGAATAAAATCGGCATCTGAATCAAAAGCGGCAGACATCCGCCCAACGGATTGAAATGATGTTTTCGGTAAAGCTCCTGCATCGCTTTGGAACGCGCCTGCATGTCGTCTTTGTATTTTTCGGTGATGCGATCAATTTCCGGCTTGAGTTCCTGCATTTTCGTGACGCTTTGCATCTGTTTATGATTGAGCCGATACAAACAGAGCCGCACAACGACCGTGAGTAGAATAATCGCTAACGCATAATTCGGCAAAAACGAATGAAAGAAATGCAGCAACCACAAAAGCGGTTTGACAAACCACGCGAACCAGCCGTAATACAACGTGTCGCGCAGACCATAATATTCCAGAGTTTCCGGTTGTTTCGGTCCGGCGAAAATTTTGTATTCATGCGAAAGCGATTCCGCCGGTTTGAGCGTTTGCGGAACGCTTGCCATGCGAAACGAAACGTTGGTCACGCCTTGCCAATGATGGATGTAAGCTCCGACGCGAAGCGGTACGATATTTTCTAAATGCGACAACTCGTTACCGTTTTGTTGCGGCAGCATCGTACATTGAAAATACTGCGTATCCACGCCGACATAATCCGCCAGCTTCGTTTTTTTGAGCAGATCGTAAGTCCATTCTTCCGGTTGCGGTCCTCTGTCTTGAGCAATCTCCGTACATCGGCGCATCGCGGACGCTTGACCGTGAAACTGAACGACAATATCCCGCAAACCGTAACCGCCCCAACCCGGTCCGGTTTTACGCCCCACAGCGTACCACGCGCCTTGAATCGGCAATCCGTTCGGACCGTCAAGCTGATATGCCACCGTGTGCGACTGCGAATCCAGATTTTTGACCGCGACTGTCAATGTCAGCGCATAACCCGGATCGCCGCTTTTCTTTTGTTCGTCGGTTAACGCCTGCAAGCGATAAATTTTGCGGACTTCCAAATGCGGATTCAATACGATCTGTTTGAAAATCACTTCATTTTCGCTTGTCGATTCCAATTCCCAATTTTCCGAACGCAGATGAACGCCCGGCAGTTCTTTAGCGAGCGTCAAATCGCGTTCCGTATTCGTTCCTGATTGCGCCGGACGTTTTTTCAAAACTTCGGGAAGCGGCAATTCTTGTTTGTCCAATTTCTGCAATGTCAAACCAAACGAAAGCGGCGGTTGCGTTTTCGAATCAAAAGCGTGCAATCCCGACAAGTTATGATACGTCTCAAAATCCACCACCGGCGTTTCGGGACGCACAATCGCAAGCGGCGATTGGTCGAGCTGAACGGTCAATTCCAAAGATTGCGTGTTTCCCAAATTATTTTTACGTTGAACGGTCAGCTTACAAGTTTGTTTCGGTTTGGTTGCAAGAAGGACGGCACGCAAATCTTCAAACGACGCGATTTCCTGTTGATCGAATTGAACGATGAAATCGCCGGAACGTAATCCCGCCGCTTCCGCCGGCGTTCCGCGTCCGACAGTTTGCACCGGACAACCTTTTACCGCCTCTGTTTTTTCCGCGTCGTTTGGCGTTTTCGGTAATTCGACGACAACTTGTCCCATCCAACCGGTCAGGTCTTGCGTGTCGCGGTATTGTCGTTTATTCATTTCAATCCGTGCCACTGCCGCGCCGCGACTGGAAAACGTTACTAACATTTTGTACGGACTTTTCGGATCGGCGGAACCAAGCGTCGGGTACGTTGCCGGAAAGGAAACCGCCTTTTCTTCTGCTGTCGATGGAGCAGTTACGTCATTGGCGTCCGTTTCGGCGGTTGCGGTTGGAAAATCGCCCTCAATATTGCCGTCGTCTTGTTCGACATTTGCCGACGGATTTGCTGTTTGTTGTTGAGGCGGTTTTCGGGGAGTAAGATATTGAAAAGCCAAAAAAGTGACAGCCAGCATCACGATGAAAACAAGCATTTGACGCTGCGTCGCGGCGTATTTATCATTCGGGTTTTCGAAAGGTTGCATCGGGGAATTAGGTCGTTTCTATCTGTAATTAAAGGGTTGTTTTAGGGTTGTTTTTATAAAATTTTAGTCGGAATTTTTATCCGAAAATAGCAGGCGGGAACAAAACGCCGATATAAATGAGGTAACTGTTCACGCAAATTCCATCGAAGCCGATACGGGCGATGGGCTTAATTGTCCTGTGTTGCGGGGTTTATCGCATTTTTCTAGTGAGTTTAACTTGTAATTTTTAACCCTTCAAAATTTATCCTTATCGTATTTTCTTTGGAAATGTTTCCAGCGAAATTCGTTTTAAAAGTTATCCTAAAGTAACCCTGTACCAGAAACACCAGAATCTCATCCCCAGCTATTATTAATAAGGGAACTTCTAAAAACCTCCCCCAAATATTCGTAAGCCCTTATTTTTCAATGGTCACATGTGTTGAAAATGATGTTTTTAGAAATTCTCAATAAGCTATTGTCTATTTAATCGTATTCAAATTATTAACCAAAATTCTTAAATCTTCTTGAATAGTAACCCAAAGCTGTTCTGGATTCACTTTATCATAGGAGTGAATAATAATATTTCGCATTCCTATTATACTCGACCAAGGAATTGTTGCATGCTGTAACTGAATATCTTTAGGAACTCGATTTGCCGCTTCCCCCAATATTTCAAAAAGTCTTTCTATAGCCAAATGTAAAACCGATTCCGATTCAAATTGTTCAAAACTTATGTCCTCGACAATTTCTATAATCTTTACAGAGGCATTTTTCATGTCTTGAATATAAACATTTATATCCGGATTTTTCATAACATTATGACTTCGTTTAATATACGTAATTTTAAAGAATCTTTAATATCTTTCTTGGAGACTAAATCCACTTTTTTACTTAAAATGTTCTGTAAATAATCCACCATTTCGACAACTTTAAAAAGTGAAAGCGGTTTTGAATATTCAACCAGAATATCCACATCGCTTTCCTCGGTATATTCGTCGCGTGAATAAGAACCAAAAACTCCCAGCCGATTAATATTATAATTCGCCTCAAGAAACGGTTTAGATTCCTTTAACTTTTTAAAAATATATTCCCGTTGTTTCATACAAAATAAAATTTAACAGTCATATCTAAGTTTTTTTGATATTGATATAATTTTCTGGTTCTCTGGTACTGTGTTACTTCTGGCTGGTATTTGAATTATTTTAACTAATTTTCAAACCTTCAAAATTTACACTTATCGTTGATTCTTTTGAAATGTTTCCACAAAAATTCATGTTTAAAAGTTATCCCAAAGTAACCCCGTACCAAAAATAAAAGAAAATGGAATTTTTCAAACAACTATTACCCACTTGCCATATTTTTAAGGGTTTTATCGGCAGTCAAAAATGTAAAACCCTCATGCATTGCTTGTGCAAGTAAGATTCTATCAAACGGATCTTTGTGTATTTGTCGAAGTTTTTGAACTACTAGGGTGTGATCAGATGAAATAGGAATTTCAAAATATCCATTTAGACATAAACCATGATAAAGCACATTGGGGTCACATTTAAAATTACCCTTGTTTAAGCCATTTTTGATAATCACTTCCCATATACCGGCAGAACTAAAATACAACTCATTTTCCTCGTCACTAATGTAATTTTGCCCTTTCTTGGACAATGTAGCAGTAGCAGCTTTTAATAGAATACAAGTATCTAGCAGTAATTTCATTTGCCGCCTCCTTGAAATAAAGAGGTAATTTTGTCGCTAGCAAGTTTATCAAAGTCATCAGGGATAGTTATTTCGTTCTTTAAAAAACCAATGCGATTGTTTTTTTTAGCAATTTTTTTATACGGAATAACTGTTGCCATTGGTACACCCGAAACCGCAATTACAAAATGATTACCCTTGGCAACTTCTTTTACTAGAGATGAAAGCTGTGTTTTAGCTTCGTGCATATTAACTATTTTCATAATACCCTATACTTTTTTATTAAATATAATTTTAAAAATAAGAGAATTGATTTCAATTATGCTTACATTGTATGGAATAATTATTAATTGTCTCTTTGGATTGTTTTTTTTGGTGCCGGGTTACTGCTTTTCTCTGATATTTAAGTTTGAGTTATTTTAAATAACTTTTTAACCGCCAAAATTTATGTTTATCGTTTTTTATTTTGAACCGTTTCCGCCAAAATTCATGCTTAAATGTTATACAAAAGTAACCACGTACCAGAAAACCAAACCAGAAAATCCAGACGACTTATGATACCCAAAAATCCAGAATTGCACCTCACAATTCTATCCAGTTTTCTAATTGCAAATCACTAACTCTTTCAAATTCTTTAGTGTTGTTACTTACTAAAATTAAACCTTCTGCTCTAGCGGAAGCAGCAATGAGCATATCGAGTGGTCCAATAAGATGTCCGCTTTTTTGCAATTCAAATCTTATTTGTCCATATTCTTCAGCCGCAGAGGTATTAAACGGCAAAACTTCAATAATTGAAAGAAAACTAACTCATGCTAACCTATTTTGTTCTGGTCGTGAGCTATTTTCAATTCCGTATTCCAATTCTGCCAAAGTAATGACAGAAATTGCCAAGCCATTTTTACGTTTTTTTCGAAGGTTGGTTAAAACTTCAGATGGTTTTTCTTTTATTATGTAAATACAGATGTTGGTATCAAGCATATATTTCATAATTTCTTCCTAGAACGTTGTTTTATATTTTTTCCACGACCATTTTTAAATAAATCATCTGTAAAAGAATTTAATCCGTTAAGAAATACTTCCCAATCTTTGTTTTTAGGAAAAAGAATAACTGCCTCGCCAACCCTTTTGATATATACATCGTCTCCTGTAAATTGATATTTTTTAGGAAGTTTAATGGCTTGGCTTTTACCGTTAGTAAATAATCGTGCTATATTCATAATAATTATCTCCTTATAGTTTTTCAAAAATTTTAAGTCAAAAACACAGCGGTTAAGTATATACATATGTCAAATCGTGTAATTCTGACGCTAAGTTCTCTCCGAACGGATCCGGTATTTTATTTCTGGTTCCGGGTTACTTTTAACTGATATTTGAATTATTTTAACTAACTTTCAAACCTTCAAAATTTATACTTATCGTCTACCCTTTTGAAACGTTTCCACCGAAATTAGTGTTTAAAATTATCTAAAAGCAACCCTGTACCAGAGCCAGAGAAAAAATTACACCGCCATCTTACCTGTTTTAAAATCGCAGCCATCTAAAATATCTTCACCAAAAAACAAAAACAAAAATGCTCTTACTAGATAAGAACCGCAGGCAATTACGACACACGACATCGCCATCTTGTATGCACCCATTGCTGCTGTAACGACTGCAGCGAGGCCTGCAACAACCATTACCAATGCACCAAAAGCTCCTTCAAGCAATGCTTCTATCTTACACATCTGTTCTTTAATAATATCTGAAGCATCTGAGCCAGTGGTTTCAGGTTAAGGTAATCACTCTTTTTTGACAATCTCGATAAAATAGAAAAATGAGTAAAATACTTTTTGACAAAAAAATGAAAACATTTTGGAACAATTTGTAGAAAACATGTCAATTGACCTTGACTCGCATTGAACAGATTATCGTTTACTAAAAAACGATCAACTACAAAAGAGTATGTCAAGATCAATTTGGACATTTTTTCGTTTTATGTGAAAATTATTTTTTTGTTACCAGAATTATCTATTATTTTTGTTTTCACTATTTTTACAAATAATTAATTTTTGCGTTTTACTATTTTGCCGAATTTGCCTAAATATTTAACCTGAAATCACTGGCATCTGAGCCTTCAGCCAACGAAAACTCTATTATTCCACTAGTAAGTAATATTATACCAAATAAAAATAATAATAAGTTAATAGAATTATTGACATAATTTAAAGATCTACAATAACAATAAATTGATAAACGTTTAAACATAATAACCTCCTATTTATTAATATATTGTAAGTATTTATTATCATTTCCTGTAAAACTGGAAATTCTACTACGAGCTAATGTAACTCCTGTTTGATCCCTTCTTAAATTTTCTTTTTGATAAGTATAACTACTATCTGTAGATCTTATAATTTTATCGAAAATAAACCCTTTATTAAGTATGTTACGTTTTTCTTCTGATATATTAGGGCCAGTCCAATGGTCCAAAAATGGATCCCCCTCCCCTCTAGCGTGTTTTACCAATTCTCCAGCAGAATAGACTACCGATTCATGATTATCGTATGTTACACTTTTCAAATCTAACTTCTCAACATTCTCTTTTAAATAATTACAAAAATCAGAAAATTCTTTACTAGCAAATTTACACTCATCATATTTAGGATTCCCACCAAATAAAGTTCCGTGTATAATTATCTTTGCTCCAACATCAGGTAATAAATCTATAATATTCTTATCTAGTGCCAACGCTTTTTTATGCAAATCTAAGTCTATAAGTTTTGGCTCTAATTCCGGATACTCCAAATATTTCCCAACCTTACTTAACGCTTTATATGTTTCACTGTTTTTATCTAAATTTAGCGGTAACACCGGCTGATTACCTTGTTTCGCTTTTGGGTAAAAGTTATATCCTTCAAGTTTTTTTATTGCAGTAAGACCAGCATTTATTAAGTCCTTAATTGCATTATTTCGAGTTGTAGGATCCTGACTTTCTAACTTATCTAAAAACTCATCATTATAAATCGACAATGTGCCTGCTGCGGATACTACTTTTGTATCTCCAAACTTTTCCGTATCTTTAAACGCTAATTGATATTTCTCTTCTAAGAAAACCGGCTCTCCATTATTCACAAAAGGATTTTTTATTGTTAAGCCTGCTATTGTTTTTTCTATTGTTGTGTTGAGCGCAAATGTTGTTTCATTTTGGTTAATGTTATTTTGATAAGCATTGAGAACATTTGTATTTTCCTTTATGACTTTTGCTTCTATTTTTGAAATAAAATTCTCTATCACTTTTTTCATTTCATCAAGAGCGATTTTATCGACATTGCTTTTATTTTCGACGTCTTTGAGATATAACTGATAACCTTCAAACGCTTGCGTTATCGACTTATTGCCCTTCAACACAATGAAGCAAGAATCATAATCCAAATTCTTTATTTCACCGCCGGAAAAACCGCGTTCCAATATCTCTGTCACTTTTTGCGCAAATTCTTTTTGAGTGACAAATTTATCCATGTCCAGTTTCTTAATTGTATTCAAGAAGTAGTTTTTCAGGTTGGCTTGGGCTTTTCGTTTGGCGTTATTGATTCGTACTTTATAGAGTTCAAACTCCGCTGCTCGCTCTTCCGCTTTTTCTTGGTAATCGGTTGCGTTTTTCAGACGCGCCGGCAATTCAACACAAGAATCCAACACCTCGTCCTTCGTTCCATTGACCGCAAGATACAACACGGCTTCCGTATTGTT
>JAIRYX010000465.1 GCA_031267635.1 Planctomycetaceae bacterium | reverse complement strand
ACTTATCAATGAATTGACCACGATTGAACGTTATGCGTCACAAATACAATATTATTATACCAATACCGCAAATAACTCTTTTCATGGAACAGGAGGGGTAAGCGTATCATTTACTGCTACTGATCCGAATAATCATTCACACTCTCTCAGTAGAAATGCGTCATATTATATTGAAAAACCTGATGCAACATTATCAGCAAGTCAAACTTCTACAAGATTGGTTGATAAGGACAATGACGGTGTTGCAGATTATATGGAACTTAGTAGTACAACAGCAGATGGTATAACATTTAGTGCATCAGCTACTGCACCTACAATCAATGGGGTTGGTGAAGTGAATTTTTTACAGACATTGATTGAGCAAACAGATCGAACTGGTGCAGGATTACAGGCTCAAGAAATGAGTTCTCATAACATTTCTGTTTTAGATACTCAGTTTCCTTATGGTAATCCCGATTATGATACCGATCCTTCATTCACTGGTTGGACTGTTGGTGCCGGACAAACAATCAATTCAATTTCTTCTACTCCTTTGGCGACTGTTGATTCACCCGATCAATCATTTGATAACATAGTTCCTAATACTAATAATTATACCACTTATTCAATTAACGATCCATTTACCATGTATCTCATTTATAAGCCCAACGGTGTAGGCAGTATTTGGATTCCACTTATAGCAATTTCATGGAATTGGACAGTAACTGCCCAGTGGCAATTGGATACATCAGATAATACTTATAAATGGATGATTACATCTGATACATCCAACACCGAAGCAAATGGTCATGCGGTGACGTCTCTTCCTCAATGGACACAAAATGTAAATACAATACTCATTGCTGGTTGGAAAAATAAACAATAAAGAATAAGGAGAAAAATATTATGACAATTAAACAGATTTTTTTATTGAGTTTCCTCATGATAATACTGATAACCAATGTTGTTATGCGACCAATAAGTTTTTCAGAAAAATCTAATATTCCTGACAAGGAATCGGTGAACCGCTTCAGACAACTGACTAATTCGGAATTAGCGCAATATTATTATGAACAAGCGAAGATTGCAAATCAAACAGTGTCATCTCCGCAAATGTTACTTCCATTACAGACATTTAAAAATTTTCCGTTTTCAGAATTTGTAAAACGCCCGTTTTCGGAAGTTGTAGAATATATATTACGTCATAAAAGCGGTGTTTATTTTGCAGTGGATATGTCTATCATCTACCAAAATCAAGAATACCATTTAGGTGACAGTAAAAGTGAATACATGAGAAATTTAGAATGGGATATTGAAACAGATAAAACCGTTTATCAATCAGGTGAACAAATAGGACTTGCTATTTTTCTTCGTAATACTTCAAAAAAAATATGTACATTAAAAATATCACCTTTAATACCAGAATGTTTTTATCCGAATTCCATTGTTCTAAAAAGAATTGAAAAGGATGAAAAAGAAGATGTGTTGATGACAAAATCAGGATTTAAAAACTACATTAGTCTTACTGGTGCAGAAAAAAGGGCTAATGCGATAATCAGGCGTCCTTTATTACCGAATGAACGGCAACAACTTTATGCGATTTCTGATCGAGTTTACTACCGTTATGAACGCAACGAATATTACGCTCATCTCTATGAAAAAAAATCTCTTAATTGGTATTATGATCTTTCTCAACCCGGCGAATACGAATTAACATTTTACACCCGTAACTTTCTTGCGGATGACGAACATCAGATTGGCGAGTATCCCAAACCCTGTACGATTCGTTTTACAATTGTTGATAAGATAGAAAATAACAAACAAAATAAACAACCATAAATACAACAGACAGCAAACAAGCTTTTCAAACACCAAAGGAAATTTTCGTGCCAACTTTACAAACAAGAAAACGAAGGAACAATCAAAGAAAAAGAGGAAAGACTCGGATCTTCTTTGAATCACTTGAAGAACGCCTTCCCGTTTCCGCGTCGATTCTCGGAGCGGTTGCCGGTTCGCTTTTCCTATCAGAAAATCAGCAGGAAACAGGACAAAATGTCTCCAGTCTTCCTGAGTGGATACAAAATATTGAAACACTCCAAGATAATTGGAATGAATTATTGGAAAATTTATGATGAAAACAAATTCATTTTTACACGTTTACTGTTTAATTTTAGTAATTATAGCGAAAAATGATTGCGTTATACGACAATGTTTTTCTGAAGAATTACTTCAAAGAAAATCTGTAGTAATTCAGAAAATTACTAGCGATTATCATCAACTAACAAATCAAGAACTTGCAGAATATTTATATCAAAAAAAGGAGATTGCTTATCAATCGAATCCAAATGATATTACATTACCTCCATTTTCCGAATTTAAAGAGAAAATACTTCGTTCCAAAGAAGAAAAATATGGGTTTAGAATAAGAATTATCAACCATGATAAGGAACATTTTTTTATTCCGAGTGAAGAAAAATATTTTGAAAGTTTGGAATGGGTAGTGGAAGCAGATAAATTTAACTATCGTTTTCGAGAACCTATAGAAATTCGAGTTTTCCTTCGTAATGTTTCGGACAAAGAAATAAAATTGGTCATAGTTCATCCAATACAAAAATTTTTCTTTCCTGATTTTACTAATTTAAAAAAAGTTGAAAAAGATGGAAAGAAAAACGTTTTCTTAACAAAAGAAGGGTTTAAAAATGCGATCAGTATTTACGCACTAGGTGGTTATGGTGGAGGAGGTTTACTTCATATTTTACCGGCAAAAGAACAAGTATTAGTAGGTAAAACCACACTCAACCAAATTTACAACTTTTCCCAGTTCGGCGAATACGAATTAACATTTTACACTCGTAACTTTCTTGCGGATGACGAACATCAGATTGGCGAGTATCCCAAACCATGTACGATTCGTTTTACGATTGTTGATAAGATAGAAAATAATAAACAACCATAAAGACAACAGACGCCAAACATTTCATCAAAAACACCAAAGGAAATTTTCGTGTCAATCATAAAAATTTTTATTATTTTAAGCGTTATCGGTTTTCAGATTGTTACATCTTCTTTGTTTGCAACCGATGAAGAAGTGTTGCAGATTTTACCGATAAAAATCGGTTTGCCCGAAAAATTCCCGAAAGATATATTGGAGCTAAAACGCGATGAAGTGGAAAAAATCGTTGCGTTCAGTAATGAATTTCTTGAGTTGGCAACACATCAAGAAGTACAAAAAATTGCGGAATTACCTGTAAAATATGAAGTTTCACCGATACCGGTTAGTGTTCAGTTTTACTATAACAATAAAAACCTAAAACAATTAGAAAATCAGAATGCCATTGTCTCTGACTTGTGGTGGATAAAAGTTTCATTTGTTGATTCAAAAAAATTCGATGCGGAATTTTTTGAAGAACTTAATCAAAGAAATCTTCCATTTGAAAAAGTAGAAGAATTTCGAGAAAAATATTATAGAACCCCAGAATCGTCTATTCTTATCAAATTCGGACATAACACGAAAACTAATCAAAAAACGCTTACTCATATTATAATAGAAAATGCGTTTGGGATTGACAAACTTATATTGTCGTTAGATTCTAATAATAAATTTCTCCGAATTTCTAAATATCACATCTCCAGATTTGAAGATAAGATTCAAGTTTTTTCAGTTCATTGGAATGAAGATGGAAATATCCTTGAAAAAAACATTTCTCCGATTTATACCAATGAAGAATTTCAAAAGGAAGCCGCAAAAGGAATATTCGAGATACTAAGAAATCAGTGATTAAAATATCAACAACTATTGGGAAGGGGCAATGTATAAATCTACTAATCAGTGGTATATACTTCCCAACTCAACAAATGATGGTGGTGGAACAAGTTATACAACAAATGTATTACCAACTTGGGAATTAAATTTTCTTACGCTTCGATTACATGTCAATGAGACTTGGGATGAAATAACAGGAGGTAACGAATGAAAAACTTGAGATTCACCTTTATGCGCAACCTGTTCCATCAAATACATTAAAAATCAAGGTAACTGATTCGCCCAAACAAACGATTGACGTTAAAAAAGGAAAACAAACGTTAAATTTCAACATTGACACATCGCTTAAAACAGAAGGAAAAAAACGTGCCGAGACGTAATCAAAAGAGAGAAGAGCAATTGGAAAAAGATAAGGAAATTGGAAATAACGATTGAGAAACGCTATGAAATTACAACTCCACTGGCAAATCCTAATTGCGTTGATTTTCGGCGGTACGGCGGGCGTGTTGTTTCCGCAAGGAACGCCTTACGTTTCATGGCTCGGCGAACTGTTTATGAACGCCTTGAACATGTTGATTGTGCCGATCATTTTTTTCTCCATCGTTTCAGGAATTGCGGGAATCCTTGATTCCGGCGAAAGTTTGAAAACGCTCGGATTGAAAACGATTGGACTTTACGTCCTCACGATGGTCATTGCGATTATTACCGGTTTAACGCTCGTTCAAATCATTCAACCCGGTCGCGGAATTGTCATGCCGGAACATGTCGCTCAACCGTCGGCGGAATATAAAACGATTCGGGAAATCGTGATAGGAATCGTGCCGAAAAACTTTTTTGACGCATTATCGAAAAATTATACGCTTCCCATTATTTTACTCGGTTTTTTAGTCGGTTTGAATATTCCTCAACTGACGCCGGAAAGAAGAAACGCTTTAACGCACCTTTTTCAGGGAGGTTTTGAATTGACCATGCGGATTACCAAACAAGTGATTCTCCTTTCGCCGATAGGAATTTTCGCCATCGTGATGAAACAATTCAGCGGAACGCAAGATTTTCTCTTGCTCATTGGAAACATGCTGAAATATGTTTTGACCGTGACTATCGGGCTTGCGATTCACACCTTTGTTTGGCTTCCGTTGCTATTGCGGTTCGGTTGCCGCGTTCATCCTTGGCGCCATTTTCGAAACATGTCCACGCCGATATTGACGGCATTTTCCACAGCGTCCAGCGGAGCGACGCTCCCCGCAACGCTTTACGCCGTGGAGCATAAAGACGGAATTTCGCCGAAAGTGACGAATTTTACCATTCCGCTCGGTTCGGCGATTAACATGGACGGAGCCGCGTTATTAGAATGTGTCGCGGTGATTTTTATCGCGCAGGCGTATGGAATCGCGTTGACTGTTTTTCAAACGTTCCTTATCGCGTTGACTTCGCTCCTTTGTGCGATTGGCGCGGCAGGCGTTCCGATGGCGGCTCTTGTGATGATGAGTTTGATCCTTAATGTCGTAGGACTTCCGCTTGAAGGAATCGGACTTGTGATCGGAGTGGATAGAATCCTTGATATGATGCGCACGGTCGTCAACGTTTACGGCGATACCTGCGTTGCCGTGATGATTGCAAAAGCAGAAGGTGAAAAATTACCGATTGATTTGTGACAAGCGGTGGAAAGAAGGACCTGATGAGAGCGTGAAGCGTAAGTAAATGAAATATATTATTTTTTGGCAATCCTATTTTCCCTTGTCGTTGTTTTATTAAACAATCAAAAAACAAACTTTTCTTTTTAACACCAAGAAAGGATTTTTGATTACATAATCGTTACCTCTCATTGGAGAGGATATTTCAAAAACGCCAACACCTTTTCAACAAAAACACCCAATTAGAATGGAGCTTCTTCTATGAAGAACAGCATGATGAAAACTTTGCGAAAGATTACGTTTGCCGTTTTACTGGCTTCTGTAACTTTCGCGGCGTACGCGCAGAATCCGATAAAAATTAATACGTCGGAAACCCGGCACGGACCGGAAAACGGTGCGCTCGTGATTATCGGAGGCGGCGGAGTGACGCCGGAAATCTGGGATAAAATCCTTGACCTTGCCGGCGGTAAAGAGCATGCAAAATTTGTCGTCGTTACAAACGCCGCCGGTCCCGGCATCAACAACCGTTCCGGTTCCGCGCGAGCGTTGCGGGAATTTGTCGGCGAGGAAAACGTCAGTATCCTCGACCTGAAAACGATTCGCGAAGCGAATGATGATAAAAATCTCGAAAAGCTGAGACAAGCAAGCGGCGTCTTCTTTGACGGCGGTCGTCAATGGCGGATTGCCGACGCTTACTTGAACACGTTAGCGCATGAAGAGTTCAATAAAGTGCTGGAACGAGGCGGCGTGATTGCCGGTTCGTCGGCGGGCGCGTCGATTCAAGGTTCGTTTCTCTGGCGCGGCGATACGAAAACGCCGGACATTCTCGTCGGCGATCATACGCAGGGACTCGGTTTTCTGAAAAGTTCCGTGATCGATCAGCACATTCTGGCGCGTAACCGACAGTTCGATTTGATTGAATTTGTCAAAGGTGCGCCGCAACTGGTCGGAATCGGTTTAGACGAATCAACCGCTGTTGTCGTGATTCGTGACGAACTTGAAGTCGTTGGAAAATCTATCGCAACGATTCACAGTTATCCGAACATTATTTCGGATAAACCGGAAGCCGCCGTTACGCCACAACCGGAAAATCCTAATCCCGCAGAGCCAGCCGCCGGTTTTCAAGTCGGTTCGCGCGTGCGTTATTCCAACGGCAGTGCGGATGCGTACAAACCGTTCCTCGTTCTCAAGTCGGGACAAAAATACGATCTGAAAGAACGCAAAGTCATTCCGCCGCCTCGACGTGAATTTCCACGCGGCGGTTTTGGAACGGGAGTCAATCCCGGTGCGGTTTCCGGCGCAAATCCTAATGCCGCGACAACTCCTGCCGCGAATCCCAGTACAAATCCCGCTGATCCCGCCATCGCAAATTCTGTCGGCGCAAATCCTGACGCGGCACGTCCGAGACGTTCTCGCCCGACAAGTAATGCGACCACGCCGGAAAATCCAGCGACTCCGACAGGCGATCCTGTGAATACGAAGGAATCGGAAAAAACTCTTGAACCGGAGAAACCTGCGGCGGAACAAGAGAAAAAGGAAGAGACGGCTACGGAAAACGTTTCGGCAAGTCCGTCAGAAAATAAACCGGCTGACGAAAAAACCGCAAACGAAGCAGCCCAAAAATAAACGCCAAACTTTTCTTTTTAACACCAAGAAAGGATGTTACTTTTGTTTCCTGAAATTTTCGGCGGATGATCCTAATTGACCTCCTGATTAAAAGGGATACATTCGTCGGAAATTTCAAGAAACATATAAACTCGTCCCGCTTGAAAATTCATTTTTTAAGACGATGTTGATTGTTCGTTACGTCCCCAAATTTCCTTTTGTCCCTAATGTCCTTTTTTAATAAAAACCGAATTGCAGTATTGATGAACGTAATATAAAACACACGGCAATGAAAAAATATCAGCAAAAAAACAGAACACAAAAACATAGAAATTTTTTTGAGAATCTTGAAGAACGCCTTCCCGTTTCCACGTCGATTCTCGGAGCGGTTGCCGGTTCGCTTTTCCTATCAGAAAGCCGGCAGGAAAGTCAATCGGTAAGCAGCGTTGTTTCAGCGGAAACAGCAAGCAAAATCATAAGCCGCGTCAATTCCGCCGAAGGAATTTTACAAGAATCATCAAACACATTTACGACAGGGAAACTGAAATCGTTTGTTACAGAGAATCTTTTTTCGACAGATTTTCTATTAGGCGAAGACACGGTATCAGAAGACGAGTTATCAACCGTTGCCCGAAGTTCCATTGC
>JAIRYX010000357.1 GCA_031267635.1 Planctomycetaceae bacterium | reverse complement strand
ATTTTTTAGACCTCGTGAACGACGACCCAAAAAAAATCAAAAAAATACGTGCCACTATCAAAAAACTCTTGCAAAGCACCGCGTAATATTTGTGTTAATACTTTTGTTTAGAAGTTCCCTAAAGCCGTTCGGGCAATTGAATAGTTACCTTCTAAAAAAATGCACGGATCATTTTTAAAAAAATACGCATCTTTTTCTAAAAAGATACGGAGCATTTTACAAAAAGACGCGGACAATGACAATGGAAAGTACTTACACAGACCTCAATGCGTAACATGAGTTAATAAAAGGGTGGCAATAATAATATTTTTCAATAAAACTGACTGTGGTTACCCAGTTGCCGGGCGGATTTATTTGGCGTGGGCAACTGAATCGTTACAGTATTGTATAAATCAATCTCTTCCCAAAATGTGAAATAAGCAGAAAAAATCTTAAAGCAATCTCTCATAGGGGGCGGTGGTAATTGAATAAGTCTTGGAATTGCTATTGTCAAAAGAATTAAAATTTGTTATACTACAGAGAACTTCTAAAAAACTCTCCCAAATATCTTCGTAAGCCCTTATTTTCCACGGTCGCATGTGTTGAAAATGAGTTTTTTAGAAGTCTCCTACAACCTTTTGTGCAAACCACTTATTTTACCAAAAATATTTTATTTACATTTTCTTCCCATCATAGTTATTCTATCGAGATCCACAATAGCCGAGGCAAAAAAACTATGGGCTTGGTTTACTGCATGGCAAAACGATTATCCCCAAAACACGGAATATACAATTAACGAAGAAATATAAAAATAGAATTAAAGGAATATGAAAAAATAATATCCCACCTATAATATAAATTACCATTCGGGAACTTCTAAAAACCTTTCCCTAATATCAGCAAGGCCTTATTTTTCAATGGTAGAAGTTGTTGAAAGTGGGGTTTTTAGAAGTTCCCATTCTCTTATTAGAAATCCTTAAAACAGAAACAAACCATGAAAATGAAACATTGGATTTTAACGTTAAGTGTAATATGCCTTGTCTTGCCGTCTTTCAATCTTTGGGGACAAGATACGCAAGATGTACAAAGGATGCTTCAGCAAAGACAATCGCCGCGATGGTTATTATGGAACGAATCGCAAGAGCGTCCGACTTATCGCGCTCTTTGGGAAGGACGCGGAGATAGTATCGCGGCACGAGTGCTTTTGCGTATTGGCGGAAAAGATACGTTGAATCTTTCGGAAGAACAACTTCAGCAAATGCCGTTTCTCACCAAAGAAAACGAAGTGGCGCAAGAACTTCTTCAACAAAAATTTCAGGAAAACGACCCGGAATTTATGCAAGATTATGAATCATTACAAAAAGCCCAACAACTTCCTGAAAATCTTACAGAGGAACAACAACAAGCATACGTTACGGAAACTTCTAAATTTTTTCAATGGGCTGATCGCCTCATGGATCAGCGTCTTTACGAAACGCTTACGCCGGAACAACTCCAAACGGTACAAATCGCGCGATTTCAACTTTTACCGGAACTTGGTTTTCCGGTTTCCGCGGTATTCGAACCATTAGGGTTGAGCGAACAACAAAAGGAACTGATGGAAGCAAGTCAAAAAGAACTTGAACCGGAATTTGACGCGCTGGTAGACGAAATGATGGAATTGCGCAAAGAACAACTGAAAGGAATGGTTGATAATCTGAAAGAAATGTTAGACGGTAAAGAACCGACAAGGGAAGAATTTCATCAAATCCAAAGTCAAGCGGCAAAAAAAGCGACAAATAACGAAACATTGAGAGAAAGATATAAAGCAACCAGCGAGCGAGGCAAGAAATTCGCGACGCAATTGAGAACGCGAATGATGAATCTATTGACCGATGAACAACTTGACAAGATGCAGGTATTGCTTGACGATATGCCGGATTATGTCAAAACATTTCTGGACGGAGAGCGTGAAGAGCGAAACATCCGCGAAAAAAGCGGTCAATGGACGTTCGGTCCTGATTCGTGGCGTCCCGGCGACGGCGTTCCCGAAGAATTAAAAAAAGAACGCAAACGCCGCAATCCTAACAGCCGTCCCGTTCCGGGAAGTCTGCCGGAATGATATTGTTTACTCCTCGTACTTAAACTTTTGGCTTTGAGACAATGTTCGTCATTCATCATGTCCCCATAGTCCCTTGGAGCATAAAAACCGAATTTTCAAGTGCGATAAGTATAGCTAGGTAAAGGCGTTGTGTAATGTGTTTGCTTTTTCGTAAACTTTCGTGGATCATAAAAAAACTAAAAACTAAAATTTGGAGAACGATATGAAAACATATCAAACATTAACGTTGGCGATTTTGTTGACTTTCGGAAGTTTGTGTTCCGGCTCGTTGCTTGCGGAAGATGTTGTTCCGATTCCGCCGTTGAAAATTGCGGAATCGGCAACGCAAGGCGCGGCTGCGGGAAATTGGAAAGCCGCAACGCCTCTCGCCGCGCTCGATTATGACGAAACCCAAAAACTCGCGTTAAAAGCGGAAGCGGACGGCGACATGGCAAACGCTCTCACGCTTTGGGAGCGGGTTCTCGACCGGACGACTTGCAAAGAAGAACAACGAAGCGAGGCACGCGAACATATTAAAGAATTGCGTCCGAAAGTACAAAGCAACACCGACATTTCTCAAGCAAAAAAATGGAACGTGTTGGTATTGATTTATAAAGAAGTGAAAGCCGACAAAAAGAGTCAGGACGGCACAACGACTTCGTATCATCAAACGTTTATCAAGAGCGATTTGGAGACAATCGGTCGGGAATTAGCCGGTTTTCGCGACATGATTTTTGAATGGTCAAGCGGAATTTTGTTGCCGGAATTTGACGTAGTATTCGTTGCGGAGCCGATTACCGATGTAAACGCAGGCGACGGATTTCCGATTGGTCCTACCGAAGTGGCAAAAGAGTTCAAAAAAGCATCCGGCAAAAAAATATACAATACGGTGATTGGCTATGTAAAATTCCGCGACACGAAAGGACAGAATCTTCCGCGTCCCTGGACGGCGGCGATGTATGGACGGCTACCGGGGTTGCGCGGCGCCGGTTATATGATGGTTCCTTGGGGCGACGATTATCCGTTCAAGCAGGAAGTTGTCGGTGAAATGGAGCTGCATGAATGGCTGCATCAAATCGACGATGTTGTGCATGACGTTCTCGGTTATCCGCGTGGTACGACACGTTCTTCGGACGACGGACGCGGCATGCACGATCCGCGACAAGATGGTGAACAGGAATACAAGAAACCGGATGATTGCACGACATGGACATTTTTTTACAAACACCTGATGACCGAACACTTAACTCGTCAAATTTGGTCGGAGATGACAACGCAAAAAAGTCACGAAGGAAACCCTGGAGCGGTGATTCAAATTGCACCATAAACCGCCGGACGCTCCACTGCAAGCCCCAAAAATCCCTCGCGGAAAATTTTCCACTTTATGTCTCGCAAAAAACAGAGTAATACGAAAGCCGACATTCCGCGTTCTTTGCGGTTTGATTTCTCGCAAACGTTGTTCGGTAACGTGGTTTTGCAGCTTTGTATGTGGGGAATTATCAGCGTCTACAACAAACTCGGATCAAGCGAATCCGCCGGATTATACACCGTCGGACTGCTAATCGCGCAGCCGGTGTTCCAATTCGCCGATTTCAATTTGCGTCAAATTTTCGTTACCGACATAGAAAACCGCTGGGAATTTCGAGATTATTTTGCACATCGGATTCTCTGGTCAATGATCGCTCTTGTTGTCAGCGTATTTCTTGCCGTGTTCGTCTTTCACCAAAACAACAGACTTCTTATCGCGATTACTCTGGTTATAGGATTTGCGGTTGCGGGACAATCGTTGAGCGAATTGTTTCACGCTTTATTTCAAAAGCAGGAACGTTTTGATCTCATCGCCAAATCGTTAATCATTCGCGGCTTGTTGACGCTTACCGGAACTGCTGCCATGTTTTACGCGACGAAAAACGTTCTCCTCTCGCTGATTGCTCTTGCGGTATTGCGTTTTCTGACGGCGGCGGTTTATGATTTTCCGACCGCGCGCCGGTTGTTTTCACAGAATCCGACGTTTTCAAAAAATCCAACCGCAAAATTTTGCGTTATTCCGTTGGAACTAACGCCGCGATTTTCTTGTTCCGCAATTTTTGCGATGACGCGATTAGGACTGCCGCTTGCAATCAATATGGGATTACTTTCGCTTACGCCGCAAATTCCGCGGTTTTGGTTGGAACGTCAAGGAAACGCCGCCGGAAGTCTGACGGCGTTAGGACAATTCGCATCAATTGCGATGTTGATGTCGGTCGGATTGATGATTGTCAATTCGCTCGGAGTAGCAATGTCGCAGCGTTTTGCGAAAAGTTATGCCGCCGCCGACCGTAGCGGTTTTTTACGTCTGACAACAATTCTAATTGGCTCGTCTTTCGGCATAGGATGTGTCAGTTTGCTGGTGATTCCATTTATCGGCGCGTCCCTTCTGACGCTCGCCTACAACGAAGAATACGTCGCTCTCACGTCACTTTTTTGGCTGATTGCGTTCGGTGCAACATTCGGCTTTGTCGGCAACGCACTGGGATATCCGGTAACTGCGGCACAAAGGTTTCGCATTCAACCGTTTATTTGTTTCGTACAAGTTTTATTGACCATAATCGGATGTGCTATCTTGGTTCCGCAATTTGGCATGTTCGGTGCAGCATGGGCTGTTGCAATTGCTAACATTGTTCACGCAATGATGTTTTTCTTGATATGGTTGTCTTTATGGCGAAAAATATGATGAGAAGTGTTAGAGTCTTTTTAATATCTTATTAGCGGTCATGTGCAAGCGAAAAATGCCCACCCGACGGCAATTGTTAGTATTATTGTAATTAACTATTCAGTAGAAGGTAGGTTTTGGGTTGGAATATGCCAAAATTTCGCCTGCCCTCGCTTAAATTCGCACAGGGCAACTGTAGAGTTACAAGAAAGACTTTACCATTGCAATAATAAAAGCTTTCGGGTAATTTTAGGGAGCTTCTAAAAACCTTTCCCAAAACATTCGTAAGTCTTTATTTTTCAACGTAAAATACCTATAAATTTGACATTTTTCATATCAAGAGAAAGTGAGGAACTTCGTACTGACTAGGTACTTAGTGCGGCTTTATGTGGTTTGAGCGACTGAATAGTTACAACGAGCTGATAATAAAGAATCTGCAAATTTTAATTTATGCCAAGCAGGTCTTGGTTAGAAACGACGAGCATGTTCAATTCGATTTGATGGTATCTTTTTCCGGTAGGTCCATAAAAAAGAACTCGGTTTTTTTCTTTTTCCCAGATTGCCGTAATTCTCACTGCACGAGGTCCATAGAGACAAAACATAACTCCACACGCATCTTGCCCGCTACGTTTGATTAACGTTTCTGATGTAGGAAAAGAGTTCATTAATAATTCATGATGTTCACATAACATTTCATACACCCAAAAACGTAAATCAGAAAAAGTTTTAATCGTTTTAACACCCGCTGCTACCATTGTCAAAAACCTGATATGTATCTGTTTTGAAACTTTATGCCGCAATTTTACGAACAAAACATCGAATCTTAATCAAAAATCATTGGATTCAATTTGATATAAAATCTTTGAAAAGCAAAGTTGATATACACAATATAGAAAAAATAAGCATTTTCCAATATAAAAAATATCGGAAAATGAAATTTTATTCTTTTACGAAACTCTAAATGGCGGTAAAGGTCAACCAATATGGCAAAGTCGATTACAGTCTTTATAATAAATCATATTGCATAGAATTGTTATTTTTTCACATCTGGTTTTTACGCCAATGCATTTGTAACAATTTCACGAGCTTCATTGAGAATTTGTTGAAGATGTTCATCGCCGTGAAACGATTCCGCGTAAATTTTGTAAATATTCTCTGTCCCTGATGCTCGAGCGGCAAACCAACCGTTTTTTGTTGCAACTTTCAAACCACCAATTGAGGCGTTGTTGCCCGGTGCATTGGTCAGTTTGGATGTAATCAATTCGCCCGCAAGTTCTTTGGCTACCACTTTTTCCGGCGTAAGATTCTTGAATGCCGCTTTTTGTTCCAGCGACGCCGATTGATCAATTCGTGTGTAATACGATTTTCCGTAGCGGTTTTCGAGTTCACGATAATGTAAACCTGGGTCTTGTGATGTTTTCGCCAAAATTTCCGCCGCCAAAAGATTTAAAATGACGCCGTCTTTGTCGGTTGACCAAACTTTGCCATCCAATTTAAGAAAACTCGCCCCAGCGCTTTCTTCACCGCCAAAACCAATGGTACCGTCGAACAATCCGCCCACAAACCACTTAAACCCTACCGGCACTTCGACTAAACGCCGTTCCAGTCCTGTAGCAACGCGGTCGATCATTGAGCTGGAAACCAGCGTTTTACCGATTCCGATACTCTTTACCCAATTATTTCGATTTTTAAAAAGGTAATCAATCGCAACCGACAAATAATGGTTCGGATTCATCAATCCTGCCGAAGGAGTCACAATTCCGTGACGGTCGGCGTCGGGGTCATTAGCAACAGCGAGGTCAAATTGTTGAGCGAGCGCCACAAGTTTTGCCATTGAGTATGGGCTGGAACAATCCATGCGAATTTTTCCGTCATGATCAACCGACATAAACGAAAAAGTCGGGTCAATTTTCGGATTGACGACCGTGATGTTCAATCCATACATTTCGGCAATCGGTTCCCAGTATGCGCAACCCGCGCCGCCTAATGGGTCAACACCGATTCGGATTCCCGACTTTGAAATTGCCGTAAGGTCAATGATATTCCGCAGATCGGTGATATACGGCGTCATAAAATCACACGGATGCGTTGTCGTTTGCTGGTACGCTTCCCGATGCGATAACCGTTTGACAGTCTTACACTTATCGCGTAACAATTCATTAGCGCGGTCTTGAATCCAACCGGTCGCGTCCGTGTCCGCCGGTCCGCCGTGCGGAAGATTGTATTTGATACCGCCGTCGCAAGGCGGGTTATGTGAAGGCGTGATAACGATTCCGTCAGCCGATGGCGAGGAATGTTCCCGATTGTATGTCAAAATTGCGTGCGAAATAACCGGCGTGGGAGTGAACGCTTCATTTTCCTGTAATATTATCGTAACATTGTTAGCTGCAAGAACTTCCACCGCAGTCCGTTGCGCAGCGGACGAAATGGCGTGCGTGTCTTTTCCTAAAAATAATGGGCCGGTGTAACCTTTTGCCTCGCGATATTCGCAAATGGCTTGCGTGATTGCCAAAATGTGTAATTCCGTAAACGAACCGTTAAGCGGCGTTCCGCGATGTCCGCTTGTTCCAAAAGAAACCTTTTGCACGACATTGGCTACGTCCGGCACAAGTTGAAAGTAATTGTTTTCCAGTTCTGAAACATTAATTAAAAGCGATTCCGGCGCCGGTTTTCCTGCCAATTCACTGACCATGATTTTGTTTCCTTTATCGTTATCTGTTTTTATATCAAAAATTCACTATCTTAACTCATGTTACGCACGCTAATGAAACAAGCCATCAAAGAAGTTCTTTGTCTAATCGTCTGGATTATAATTCAAAGCAGTCGGGGTCTTTACGGAGCGGCTACCGGTCTTTACGGAACGGCTCCCGGTCTTTACGGAAACGCTCCCGGTCTTTACGGAACGGCTCGCGGTCTTTACGGAGCGGCTCCCGGTCTTTACGGAGC
>JAIRYX010000350.1 GCA_031267635.1 Planctomycetaceae bacterium | reverse complement strand
TCACACTTTGAATTTTGGTTTGCGTTCTCAAAGGGGCATTAGGGACAAAAGAGACTTTGGGGACATGGTAAACGAAGAACATTATCTTCAAACCGAATTTTCAAGTGTGATAAGTATATCGTGATTTATCAAAAGATTTTTCGCAAAGAAGTAATTGCCCATCAAGTTGCAATCATATTGAATTACCGGCTGTTGGAAACTGTTTGAGAGAAGACAACAGAACAGTTTAAGCAATTACATTTTACTAACAAATTAAGAAAACCAAAGGATGATGCACCGAAACGGCGTTGCTGGTCACGCAAAAGTTATCAACCACTGACAATAGAGAGAAGTTTTTTTGAGAGGTAACTATCCAGTCGCCCAAGCCAAATAAATCCGCACGGCAAGTGTGTAGTTACGAATCCCGGACGACTATCTACAGCCAAACCCTTACCGTGGAATCATATTTGATACACCGACGATGTACAACGCTATTTCATTCAGAATATCAAGAACGTCTAAAAAGCCCCGTAATCCCTCCCCAAAATGCGAAAGAAGCAGGAATTACTTTCGTGAACGGCTACAAATGATAAATTACCAATTCTTCAATATCGTCTTTTGATAATTTTGATACATTCTATTGTCCGGCGCGTAAAAAAGAGCCGTTTGGATTTCATTTTTGGCTTTTCCATATTGTTTGTCGTTGAAATACGCGGTCGCCAGATAGTATCGCCATTCGTGTTGTTCTCGCCGAACGATACACGCTTTATTCAATTCCTCAATGGCGTGAGGATAATCCTTCGCCAATAAATAATAACGTCCGCGATAGTAATGGCGTTCTTCCTGCGGTATTTCCGTGTCAGAATCAACGACGTTATGGAACAAATTCAAAATCACGGAAAAATATTGCGGCGATGTTTTCTCAGGAAAATAATTTGCGAGTAATCTCATGTAAAGTTCTGGCGATTCGGGATACGTTTCCTGAAATATCGTTTCAGCATAATTAACGCTTAAATCTTCACACAACGTCTCCGTAATCGAACGGAGATAAATTTGCGAAAGTGAAAGACTTTTTTTCCAATAAGAACGTGCTTGTTGTTGATGTCCAAGATTCCGCTCCAGAACACCGGCGCGATACCACGCTTGCGCACTTTGTGGAGCGACAATCGTCATTCGCTGAATCATCTCTTCTTCAAATTTTTGTACCGGTTTGTTTTTCATCAAAATAGGAATGATTTCGGCAATCCGGTAATGCGGCGGAATGGCAATCGGATGGCATTGGCGAGAACGAATAAAATCACAAAACGCCGGTTTGAGAAACTCCTCCACTGCCGGATGATTTTGAATTGATTGCGTGGGAACGGAAAAATTCATACGCCGAAACAACGAAATTTGATTATGAATGTGACTCAATGCCGTTAAATTCCAAGCTTCATTTGCCGTCAATTCGGAATCTGGGAGAGCGGCAAGATCACGGCTCATTTGAAGACGATACAAAGCGATTTTGGCTTCGCCTAATTGTTGCAAAGGAATCGCAAGATCGGGTTGTTTTTGAATTGCCGTTTCCAATTCGGTAATGACTTTGGCAAGACGATCCGGCTTGACGTCCTGAAATTTGCCAATTTCTTTCAAATGTTTTTCCGCCGTTCCAATCGCACATAAAACTCCGATATTTTTCTGCGACCAGAATAAAAACACCAGAAAAAAACAAGCTACGCCAATCATGCCGATCCTTGAAAGAAAAGAAAAGGCGGAAAAGAGCGACGTCTTTGACGATTTCCAATCATTTTTCTCCGACTGTTCTCTCTTGTTTTTTTCAGGAACGGCAACAGAACAGATTCCGCAAAACAGAGCAAGAAGCATCGCGTTGGCAACGATGTACAATCCAAAATCAAACAGCGAAGCGATCACCTGCGTCAGAACAAGAATTAACATGCCGCCGCCCAGCGCGGTTAATTCATCGTCTTTATGTTGCCGTATCAAACGTATGCAAATTGTAATGATCATCACCAAACAAGCGAAAAATAACAAAAAGCCGATAACACCGAGATCAAGAAAAATTTCCACATATTGATTTTCCGCACGAACCGCAATATGATTGTTCGCGGCGATTTCGTCGTTGATAAGATTTGCATACTGATACGTTCCAAATCCGCTTCCGCGCCATTGAAAATCTTTTGCCGTTTGCATCGCGTTATCCCAGTTGGTAAGACGTAGATTATTTTGTTCCATCACGATAGATTCCAGACGCTTTTGAACACGCTCTCCCATCCCCATCCACGCCACTAACGCCGCTCCGCAAACGCCGACAACAATCAGTCCGAGTACAGGTAATTTGAAACGTCGCGTCAAAAAAACCGCCGGAAAACCAATTACCAAACCGGTCAGCATTGCCAATATTCCGCCGCGCGAAAGCGAAAGAAAAATACTGGCAACGATAACAACCGCAAAAAGTCCCCAATTCAAAATTCCTGCGGTGAGAAAACGAGTGAATTGATACGCGAACCATTGTTGCGTTGTCATATATTTTCGTTCCCAACGTTTGTCCCAGCGATGAATTTCTTCCGTTTCCCGGTCGGAACGAAAAACCGCGCGGAACACAAGAAATAATATGACGCCAAGACACATTCCCAAATATCCCGCCGTGTTATTGCGATTCAGAAACGTTCCATAAACGCCGGAATTTGCTTTGTAAATGAGAAAACTATTGCTCGGACTGATTCGCGTTATGATTCCAACTAGTGCGAGAAATGCGCCGTTGAACGCAACAGCAATGCTAATCCCTGTGACTGAAATTCGCGTTTGAAACAAAATTGCCGCAGAAACCAAAACACCAAGAACGAGAAAAAACAACGCAAGCTGATGCCGTGTGGCGGCAGGATAAATGCTAGTCGGAGCAGGATCTGCGCTGGATCGCGTTTCTGGAAAAATCGCCTTTGTAAATTGATATTCTTCGGAATCCGGCGACGGAAGAAGCTGTTGCCGCAACTCGGCGGCTTTGGGAGAATGTTTCGCCAACATCTCCATAGAATACGGACGAAGCTGCATTCCGATAAGAAACAAAATCAAAAAAATCGGCAATAAAAGCGTCGGAAACGAAAAAACGTTTTTTCGGTCAAGAAGAAGCGTTACCAAGCCGCAAATTAAACTTGCGATGACTCCCAAAAACAAATAATATTGCGTTGCCGGATCAATACCTCCAAAACACCAAGGAGCAGCAAAAACCGTAACGGCTAAAATGATTTGACCTAAAAAACGAACGCCTGATACAATCTTATTCAATAACATGATTTGCATGAATGACAATTCTCTTTGAGTAACGACAGGAAACCGTTGTTATGTTCTGCAATGTGCACTTGATGTTATATTACTAACGCTATGCGATCTGAGTGTCTTCTGTCTCTCCAAACGCTCGCCGAATGATTTCTTCTTTCGGCGGAACGGTGAGCCAACTGATAAGCGGCACAATAAAAAACGGAACAATCATCGCAACAGACGCAATCAACGGGCTGTATGCGCCCGCGACTTTATCACCATACGCATAACAGAAATAAAAGAACACTCCGTTGGAAATCAAAAGCCCCGCGAACATTCCGCAATAAGCGCCCGCTTTTGTCGCCCGTTTCCAAAAGAGACCGTAAAAAAACGGAGCCAGAAAAGCGCCAGCTATCGCTCCCCACGACACCGACATCAGCGTAACAATCCAACTTATCTGTCCCACCGCTATCACAAACGAAGCAAAGATAAAAAAGCAACTCAATATCCGCATCAGCAACAGCATTTGACCGGAGGTTGCATTCGGATTAAGATACCCTTTGTAAAGATCAATCGTTACCGCCGACGCCGACGCTAATACTAATGCGGTCAACGTCGAAATTGACGCTGAAAGAACGAGCAACAGAATCACCGCCATCATCACTTGCGGTAATTTTGTCGAAAGAAGTTTCGGGACAAGCTGATCATAAGCAACTGTATGGACTCCTTCCGGCACAATAAGTTTTTCCTCCAACAGCGGACACATCGTTCCCGCAAAATACGCCGCTCCCACAACAAAAAACGCAAAGACCGTCGTAACAATCGCCCCTCGCACGATTTGTTTTTCGTCTTTAATGGCATAAAATTTATGCACCATCTGCGGCATTCCCCAAACGCCAAACGAAGTCATAAAAGTCACCGCCGCAAGAATCAAGAAATTCGGTTTTGGAATGCCGAACAGATTGTCCGGGTTGGTCTGATGCAGCTCAAGACGTTCCGCGAATTTTGTTTGAACTGAATCCAAAACGTTTGCCAATCCACCGAAACGCGAGACAAGAAAGACAATCATCAAAACCGCTCCGACAAACATGACAACTCCTTGAAGAAAGTCAACCCGAGCAACCGCTTGATAGCCGCCCAGCGTGATATAAACGCCTGAAATCACGGTAATCGCGAGCAACGCATAAACAAATTTGATTTGAAACGTGCTTTCAAAGAGATAACTCAATCCTTGATAAACCGACGCGGAATACGGCGCCATAAAAATAAAAATCACCGCCGCCGACAACGCTTGCATCTTTTGCGAATCGTATCTTTGCGCGAAAAATTCCGGCATCGTCATCACATTCAGATTATGCGACATGCGACGTATGGGTTTTCCGAGTACCAGCCAAGCGAGCAGACTGCCGATAAGCGTGTTTCCGAGTGCAATCCATAGAGCGTGAAACCCGAAGAGCCATCCGAACTTCCCCGAAAAGCCGATAAACGCCGCCGCACTGAAATACGCCGTACCATACGAAACGGCGAGAATCCAAGGTCCCAACGTTTTCCCGCCGAGAAAAAAATCATTGATGTTTTTTGTCCTTGTCATTCCCCAAACAGCAACGCCGATCACCGTGGAAAAAAACACAATCGTCAGCCAAAACGGAAGCGAAACAAGCATATTGCTACCTGTGTTGTTAAAATAGACGTCGCTCAAAAACTTATATCAATATTCTGTTTATTTCACATTTAGGGGCTTGTTGGCTACTAAGGGAAACTTGATAGATATAGTAAAATCGTTCGGAAAACCAGTCAATGGAGACGTCATCACTAATATTGCTACTACAAAGCCACGCCACTTTAAACCAACTTTCCTCAAATGCGAAATAAACAGAGAAATTCGTCGATCATCGAACGCATGGTTGCTGCAAGAAGCAACCCAAAAGGACAAGTAAACGTTTGTTCTCCGCTGCATGCCCACCACATAAAAAATTCCGTAAACAAAAACGTGATTTCATGGAAATAAATACACTATACCTTATTTTAGCGTTTTGTTTTATATTATGATTTGAATTTTTCCTAAAAACGAGAGATTTTTTTAAAATGAGAAAAATTAACTTAGTCTTTCCGGCGATTGTACACCGCCGAAAATTATTGAGATACCAGATGCGCTGTCGAAACCACCCCAAAAACGCATGACAGCCACAGAATCGCTTGCCGATGACTGGCAAAAATCAATCAAGACTTTTATGTAGTAGGAAACTTCTAAAAACCTCATTTTCAACAAATGTGACCGTTGAAAAATAAGGGCTTACGAATATTTGGGGGAAAGTTTTTAAAAGTTCCCTTAATGACGACATCTCCATTGACTGGTTATCCGCAATTTACTATGGTAGCCAACAGATCCCCTCCCAAACTCGCCCTTATGCCCCTATTGTTTAGATGATGGATTGTTTATCAAAACAATGGAACAAAAATAAGAGGGGATAAAGGGCGCATAATTGGGGTGCAATTCGGGCTACTATACTCCTCTTACTTTAAAATTCGTCTTGACGTGCGATTTTTGATTTTTTATAATAGACCTTTTCTCTAACCCATTTTTGGTTTATTTTAGTAAATTGGTATTGTGTAATTTTTGTGAGGTGGCTATTCTTGGTTTCGGATAGTGGTGTTTCGTTTTTTTACTTTTTCCGCATATTTTTTTACGATGTATTCTCCCG
>JAIRYX010000252.1 GCA_031267635.1 Planctomycetaceae bacterium | reverse complement strand
TTGTAGTGGCGATCAAACATGTTCCAATCAATAAGATGTGCGAGCTGGATGATCTCGTACGTTTTGTAGAGGAAATCGTCGAGACGGCGATTGAACATTTCGGACTGACCGGACTTTTGAGAATCGTGACGTGGATGCATGTTGGCGCGATTTGGGCTACTAAGGGAAAAAGGAAAAAGTTGATAAATAAGGGCGGCAATAGTAAAGCCATTCGGGTAATTGCAATAGTAAAGTCTTTCTTGTAGCTCTACAGGGAACTTCTAAAAACCTCTCGCCAAACATTCGTAAGAAAACTTCCAAAAACCTCTTCTACATATTTCGTAAGCCATTATTTTTCAACGGTCATATTTGTTGAAAATGAGGTTTTTAGAAGTTCTCGTCAGTTAATGCTTCCCAATTGACAATGTTTAAAAATGATGCGATAATAAACAATTGTTTTTTGAATAATTGTTGTTAGAGACGAGTGCATTTCATGTTGTTATCGGTTGAACATATTAGAAAGCATTTTGATTCGGATCAACCCGTATTGGCAGATGTTACGTTTCAGGTTTTTGCTGATTATAAAATCGGGTTGGTCGGTCCGAACGGTTGTGGCAAAACAACTTTGTTGAATATCATCGCCGGACGCGAAGAATTAGAGCGAGGCAAAATCGAAAAGCCCAATGATGTGACAATCGGTTATTTAGAACAAAGACCGGAAAGTGTTGCGGGGCGAACCGTGATGGAAGAAGCGCGACTCGCTCTTGCTCCACTAATCGCTATGCAGCATGAAGCGGAGGAAATTGCGCAAAAAATGGCAATTGTCACCGAGTTGTCGGAACATGAACGTCTTGCCGCGCGTTACGATCATCTGCACGAACAACTGTTGCACCGTGACGCTTATCAGTTGGAGCATCGAATTGAGCGAATTTTACACGGAGTCGGTTTTGTTGATGAAGAATTTGATCGTCCTGTTGAAAAATTAAGCGGCGGCGAACTCAATCGACTCAGTCTTGCCGGACTTCTTCTTGCCGAACCGGATGTAATGTTGCTTGATGAACCGTCAAACCATCTTGATCTTGCGGCAACAGAGTGGCTGGAAACGTTTCTCGCCGGGACAAACGCGGCGATTATTCTTGTCAGTCACGATCGTTATTTTCTCGATAAAGTGACGAACAGAACGTATGAGTTGTATCACGGAACAATTGAAGAATATATCGGCAATTTTTCTGCCTACACGCGGCAAAAAGAAGAGCGGCTCATGGTGCAAACGCGAACTTATGAAAAATATGTCGAGGAGATTGAAAAAGCGAAAGATTTTATCCGTCGGAATCATTACGGCATGAAAGCGGGACAAGCGGAAGACCGCCGTAAGAAATTAGAGCGTCTTGAGTCGGAACCGGTTGCACTGCCGCGAAAAATTGACTCGCCGCCGATGAACTTTCCGAAACCGGATCGTACAGGCGACATTGTCTTTCGCGCAGAAAATCTCGCCAAGAGTTTCAAAGAGACACCGTTATTCCATGATGCGGCGTTTACGATTGAACGCGGTCAACGCTGGGCGGTGATTGGACCAAACGGCTGCGGCAAAACGACGCTGATTCGCTGTTTACTGCATGAACTTTCGCCGGACAAAGGAGTCGTCGTGCATGGACAAGGTGTGAAAATTGGATATTTTGATCAACATTTGCACGTTCTCGACGACAACGTGCTTGTCGTTGACGCAGTGCGTCCGAAAAATAAAAAAATCATGGAAGATTTGGAACGGCGGAAATTGCTCGGCGCGTTTGGATTGAGCGGGGATCAGCAATTACAAACAGTCGGTAGTTTGAGCGGTGGTCAGCGATGCCGTGCGGCGTTGGCGCGGCTTGCCGCCGAAGAAGCAAATGTGTTGATTCTCGACGAACCGACAAACCATCTTGATCTTTGGGCACGCGCCGCGTTAGAAAAAGCGATACATGATTTTGAGGGAACGGTGTTATTTATCAGTCACGACCGCTATTTTGTCGATCATGTTGCCGATCATCTGCTGATTATTCAACCAAACGGACATTTTCGCGAGTTGGAAGGAAATTATACGACATATCGCCACCTCGTTTCTCGCGGCTTGATTGCCGATCCGTTTGTGAAAAACGCCTATGCGAAAAACAAAAGCGATTCCAACGCAGCGATTCAACAAGAAAATAATATTGTTGCATCAAAGAAGCCGCAGAAATCGTCCGGGCAAAAAACGTTTCATCCGAAACAAACTTCTCAAAAATCCGGCGATGCGAAACACGTATCACAAGGAGAACAGGCGACGCAAGGAAATCAAGCGGCGAAAGATGTTTCCTCTTATACTACAAATGAGAAACGGAAAAACAACAAGTATAAAAAAACGCCGCAAGAAATAAAATACGGAACGCACAATCCGGTGTACGCCGAACAGCCGGAAAAACCGTTTATTGAAACGCACGTTAAGCCGCGTGATCCGAAGCAAAAACGAAAACGAAAATTTCCCTACCGAAAAGTTTCCGACATCGAACAGACAATCGCCGACCACGAAAGTATGGCAGAAACGTTAGAGTCGCTGATGTTATTGCCGGAAACCCTCCGCGACGGCAATCGTATCCGCGAAATCACCGCCGAATTAAACGAGATTCGGGAGAAATTGAAAAATTTATATGACCATTGGGATGAGGCATCGGAGCTGAATTGATAAATAAGGGCTGCAATGGTAAAGCCATTCGGGTAACTATGTTGTCCAGTGCGGGGTTGATTTGGTTTGAACGACTGCACAGTTACCTTTGTTTTAACGTGTATTTTAGTAACTCATGTTACGCATGAGCGATTAACATTCAAGGAAACGTAACATGCAGTCGCTCAAACCAAATCAATCCGTACAGCAACTGGGTAACGACAGTCAATTTTACCGGAGCATATTATTATTGCCGCCCTTATTTATCAACTTTTCCCTTAGTAGCCCGAATTGCGCCAAGCATACGCCCTTATTCCCTTATTTTTCGTTCCATTTGGTTTGATAACAATCCATGATCTAAAAAATAAGGGCATAAGGGCACGTTTTTTGGGGGCTTTGTTGGCTACTAAGGGAAACTTGATAAACAAGGGTTGCAATGGTCAAGACGTTCGGGTAACTCTACTACAAAGTCACGCAAGTTCACTTGACATTTTTCATATCAAGGGAAATTGAGGAACTTTGTACTACAGTTGCCACGTGCTGATTTATTTGGCTTGGGCAACTGATGCTATAGTTTTCTATTGCGTTTTCAAATATTGTCCTCCAAAAAACGAAATAATCAAAAATCTTGTTAATCCTGTCAGGAAATATTTCGATATTCTGTGAAAATCTATCTATGGATAGTAAAACATCAGCGTGAACGGTTACAAAAAAACATTTACCGTTTGAAAACAAAACTTCGGTGTTCTGCTTATTGATCACGGAAGTTTTTTCAAATAGATGTTTTTGAATTTCGGTTTGGAACCCGGATCGTGCTGTTGTAAAGCGATATGTCCGGTTTGGCCGATATAACGCCGTACTTTTTCTCCTGCGGCAGCTTTTTTCGCGGCTTCCGGCGACGACGGATCAACGTAAGTATATAACGTTTTGTCGTTCACTTTCACTGTCAGCGTGTTATCTTTCACGATGATGTGATAGGTGAACCACTGGTCGGGACCGGACGGCGATTCGTAAATTTTAATAATTTCGTAAAGCGATCCTGTTTTTACTGAGTCGGAGTGCGTCGAATTGACTTGCAATTCAAAGCCACCGGTGGGCCAATTATTGTCCACCCAAGGCGAAAGAACATAAACGCCGGAGTTGCCGTTATCGTTGATGTAAACGTCAAGTTTCAGTTCAAAGTTTTTCAGTTCCTCCATATAAAAAAGGTGCGCACGTCCTCCTTTACTGGCGATTTCACCTTCATCGGTGACATAAAATTCACCGCCTTTCGTTTCATTGGATTTCCAGCCGGTCAAATTTTTCCCGTTGAAAATCTTTGCCCATCCGTCAGCTGCCGACGGCTCTTCCGCCAAAACACAAACCGGAAACAACAACGCCAACGCAGCGAGCAACACAATGTTCTTTTTCATGGAATCTAAACTCCTCATGTTGAAACCGCTTTTTGGAACATACTTTCAAAAAGCGGACAAGTGAATCAATCGTTTTTTGTTTCAGAATCGACAATGATTCCGAAAACACAGCAACTTATATTTTAACACAAGTGATACGGAAAGTTCAAGTCTCCACCCAACTTTTCTGGAAATTTCCGTGAAGACTTGGTCTTGATTTTGTGTTTATTTCAGAGATAATGCTTTTGGAATTTGTTTAAGGTGATGTCAATTTGAAGACAAGGTAACTATTCCGACACCAAAACCCAATAAATCCGCACAGGGCAACGGAATAGTTATCCGCAAGATTGTAATAACTTGTCCGATTTTTTAATCATAACGTTAAGGTGCGAACTTGTTGGATGAACCATAAATTTTCTTTGATTTTTGAAGGAGAAAAGTGTCGTGTCGCGTCATTTGCTTGATCTTTCCAGTGATCCTAATTCTGTGAGCCGTAAAGCAACGGGTGATAATACTCGCAAAAAAAACGACGTTGTGGACGATTTTTCGACCAAGAGGTTTATTGGTGTGAAATTTCATTGTTGCGGGATTTATTCCAGAATTTATGTGAATAGTGATAATACTGCTTATGAAGGGAGATGTCCCAAATGTCTCAAACCGGTCAAGTTGAAAATCGGGGAAGGCGGTACGGATAGCCGTTTTTTTGACATTTTTTGAAAAATATTGCAAAATTTATTTTTGAAAGCCATAATATATCAATAATAGGAATTATTTTTCGCGTTTCTTATTGCGGACTGCAAAAAATTGATAAAAACACTTTAATTTGCATACCATGTCTGGTAAAATAAACAGTATGTGTATTATTTTTTTAATGGGCAACTTGAAACAATAACGTGTTTTTTATCATAAAATATTTCCATGCTTTTTTCAATTTCGGATGGTTACTATCGACGTTGTTTGCGAACGTTTTGGTTTCTCTTGATTTTTATCATTGGAATTAACGTGAAACCATTTGCGGCAGCTCAAAGCACGGCTTTTGTTCCGCCGACGGTTCCCTCAACTTTACAACCGCCGGATGTGCCGATTGCACCATCTTTGTCGCCATCGGGAACATTTGGAACGTTCGCGTCGCCTGTCGATATTATTTATGTTCCTAACGGAAACGGAAAACTTGTTCCGGCGTTGATCGGTTATTCTTTGCCGCAAATTGACGCGATTTTCCAAACAACGCTCAATTTACAGGAACCGCTTTATTCGATTCAATCCATTTCCGCAGACGGTAAAGTCGTCGATAACACGGCGAATATGACAATTCAAATGCGAATCAGAACTCGCAACGAACCGATTGTCCGCGTGCCGATTGGGTTGCAAAGCGGTATTTTCTTTATTTCCGCCGATGGAAATTTATCAGACGCCGTTCAATATGAAGGAACTGGACAGTGCGATGTTATTGCGAATCCCGAAGGAAAAGGATACGAAATTCTATTAAAACCTAAAATTTCTTCGCCGGTTCAGACACAACAGATAACGCATTCGATAACAACTTTCAACACGCTTCCGACACGCGAAACGGAAACGCTCAAAGAGCCGTTGCCGGTAACAAAACCAGAGTCAATCCACGATAACATCAATCCTCCGGAAACGCCGACGCCGGATGCTTCTTTCAAAGAAATAGAACAATCCGCGTTGCCGGAATCCGTAACTTCACCCGATATTCCTTTACCGGAAGAAACGCCTCAAGAACCGGAAAACAAGCCGGAAACAGAATCATCCGGCGAACCAGAAAATAATCCGTTGCCTGTGGATACGCCAACCGGAATGAGTGATTCGGAAGAATTACCGCCGACTACGCCGCAACAAAATCTTTCCTCGAAACTCCCTGCGTCGCCGGACGAAAATACGGTCAAAAATGAAATAGAAAATAACATTCATACCATTACGCTTCATTTGTCGTTTCCGGTTGTGCAATCGTCGATGAAAGAATATCAACTCAAAGCGGAATTTCCGTCGGCGTTGACTTCGAGTTTGCAATTGGAAGTTCCGTTGCCCAGTGCGACAATTTCTTCATTACAAGGCGGAATTTTCGGTCAAACGACGGCACCTAATGAAATTTCTACATTGTTTGTGATTCGCAGTATAAGAAATGATTTCGATATTCATTGGCAAGAAGAGCAAAATACGGGCATTCAAACGTCGGTTGTTTTACAAGTCGAAAACAGCAATATTGCCGCGCGGCTCCATTCCGGCGGCGTGAGTTTTGACGTAACGATTCCCGTGCGAAGTATCGGCAGAACGTTTGATTCGTTTCGAGTTCATCTGCCGCCTGGAGCGGTTTATCAACCGGCTTCCACACAGACATTGACCGAATATCAAATCCGCGAAATTAAACCGGAAATCAATTCCGAAAATGAAAACGCTCTTCTGTCGCAAACGATTGAAGTACGGCTCGCCCAACCGACAGAAGGACCAGTACCTGTTCATTTCCTTGCGGAAACGCCGAACGCTTCCATGCAAGATGGTTGGCTTGAGTTGGGCGGCTTTGATGTGGTCGGCGCGAAAAAGCAATTCGGAACGTTAGCAGTTTCCGTTCCGCCTGAAACTCGTTTGCGACAGCATAAAGAATCCCAAGGGATTAGTCCGGCCTATGTCTTTTCACCTAACGAAACGGAAAATATTGTTTCCAGTTTTGGATATTATGAACAGCCGTATTTGCTCAAAGTCCAGGCGGTTCGTCAGGCAGCGCGGATTTATCTTCTTCGTCCCGAATATCAGGTACAAATTGACCGCAATCAAGCAATTTTGCGGGCAAAATACACTTATGGTATTCGCGGCGGAAAACGCGACGTCGAGATTGATATGAACGGTTGGGAACTGATGGATATTGGACCGGAAAATTATGTCAATAACAATAACATTTCTGTTGCGGAAGACAGCAAAGTCACGTTTTCACTTCCAGAACTTGTAGGCAAAACGGTAGATATAGAATTTCGCGCGGTCAAAACAATCGCTCCCGAAACAACAAATAACGAAATCGCGTTTGCTTTTCCGATTCCCGAAGCGGATTTTGTCGAACCGGGAATCGCGGCGATTTTTCCGGCGGATAATGTCAAATTAACTCCGTTTTCCGATTCCGGTAATAATAAAATCAAAGGAATGAGTCAGAGACCGCGTCGCGGAACGCCGTTGCAAATGGAAACTCCTCAACGATTACAAGAACCGTTGATTTATCTCATTGATCATCCAGAAGATACTTTGTTTTGCGGTAAGTTGCTTTCACAAAAACAAAAAATTTCCGTTCGTTCTCAAAGCGAAGCGACTCTTTACGCAAATGAACCGGTTGTACAAACATTGAATTATATGGTCGAACATGAGCCGGTTTCGCGTTTGACGTTTATTGTTCCGCAAGAAATAGATAATGTACAAGGCAATTTACGAATTATGTTGGATTCTCGTCCGCTTGTGTCGGAAACGGTCGGCGGCGGAATGTCGGAAGATTTTTTGCAAGAAAATCATTTGTTGACAAATCATAAATCAGCCAACACGGCGGAATCTTCTGAAAAAAATGAAGACGAAAAAATCACGGTCGTTGATTCCAATCTATTCAATCCCGGTACGAAGCGGACATCCAGTGTTGTGCTGAAACAGGCGACGCTGCCGGATGCAAAAATCGGTTCGTTTCAGTTGACGTTAAGCTTTTCACTTCCGCAGCAGGAAAAGCCGAACATTCCTAAAGATAAAACAATTCAGGCAGATATTCCCGTGATTTTGCCGATGGATGGAAAACTTCTTCAGGAATCGGTGCGTGTGCGTCTTCCGCGCGAAATTCAAGAGATTTTGGCTCGACCGGACGAAAACGAATGGGAAAGCGAATCGCCATTTCTTGCGGACGTCCCATCAATGACGGAAAAAATTCTTTCGCACCGACAACCGGAAATTTTGTATCATGCGCGTCAGCCGATTTCAACTTTAGCGTTAGGCATCGCTCAAGATAATGCGAATCTCCTAGGCGGAACGACCATTGAAAAAAGTTGGGTGCAAGTATGGTTGTTGCCGTCGGGACGCGTTGATCATGCGGTTTACCGATTAACAAGCCGTCACGATCAGCTCACAATCATTTTGCCGGAATCCGTTCGCAATGTCAAAACGTTACCGGTAAAAATTGACGGACGAAAAATTGATGTTCCGTTGGAAAACGATCATTCGCTAAAAATTCCGCTTTTTTCGGAAACGATACCGCAAACGATTGAAAATGCTGTCTTTACTGCTAACGCGATTTCCAAAGAAAGCAGAACAATAGATGCCTTCAATATTGATTCGACGCAGCCGCGTAAAACGATTTTCGGCGTATTTGAAACGGAGTGTCCACATACGTTGGAGTTATGGTATGAAGTTTCCGCCGTAACAGGCACGAATCGGCTTATGATGGAGTTGCCGAAATTTCCCGACGAAATAACAACGCTTCTTCCGATGTATTGTCAGGTGATTCTTTCCTCGTCGCGGCATTTGTTATCGTGTCATTCCAACTGGATACCGCAATATCAATGGACGTTTCAAAACGGTTATTTTTCACGGACTTCCGAATTGAGTCAATCGCAACTGGAAGACTGGATCGGCGTTGAACATTCCGAACCGGTCACAGGTGAATTGAATAGTTATCTTTTCCGTTCGCTGAATCCGCAAACTTCATGCGAAATCAACGTTGCCGACCGTTCAACATTAGCGCTTATTTCCAGCGGCGTTATTTTGTTGATTGGTTTGATTTTTATTTATTTCTCGAAAATGCGTTATCCCGGTATCGTTTTTACGACGGTTGTGTTATTCGCTTCCTTTTTTGCGTATCGCGTAACAATGACCATTTTGTTTTTGCAAACCGGGGCGTTGGGATTGATTTTGGTCTTGCTGGCGATGTTCCTTTATCGGATGTTTGCGGTTGGCGCGAGTTGGGAATATTCGATGGTTGAACCGGGAACAGCCGCGTTATCTGGATACACCCATCCGCCGCAAAAAGCCGTGCCGATTGCCGCCGTAAATCCTCTTGTTAGTAATACGGATAGCGATTCCTCCGATCAGGAACGTGCTCGCGTTGTGGTTACAACCAAAGAAATGATCCCGCCCGAATCGATCAATAATATGATTATGCCGGATATGCAAAATTCCGATTTGGGCAACGATAGGACGCAAGCGTATCAACCGCCGCATGAAGAGCCGGAAATGATTTTGGAAAATGTTTCAGAAAATGAGCAAGAGAAGGAAAACGGGAAATAGTCGATGCGAAAAATCCTATTGTTTCAATCTGTTTGTTTTCGTAACGTCCGATTTTCATCGGCGAATTTATTCCGTTTTCTTGCGAAAACAATGATATTGATGTTGTTCGTTTGTTGCTTTTTTTTCCGTCCCTTCGCGTCGGCGGTGTCACAAATCAATGATTCCGCGTCCGGATCAAAAAGCCGTATTGCGGAAACTCCAACGCTGAACAAATCAGACAATACGTTCTTGCCGGAAATCCGCCGCTTCTTTTTTCCCGAAGACGACGTTACCGTGATTCCGCGCGACGGACGCTCGCTTTACATCAATATCAATGCGGAATTATTTTGGCAGGAAATGAACGCTCTCCGACAATTCCATTCCGATAACCGCGATATTAAAAACCAAAGCGTGTTGAAATCTTTGCGTTTGTATGCGCGGCTGGAAGAAAATCGTATTCTTTCCGGTCAAGGGATGTTGCAAATTAACGCGAAAAATTCAACCGGAACTGTTAATGCGATTCCGTACCAAATCAATCTGTCGCCGTTTCAACTGGCGGTAACAAATTCTGTTTGGGAAAAAGATGACGCACAAAACGATACTATGCCGGAGCATACCGAACAAATAAACGCCGCGCAATTGGGACTGGATTCAAACGGCGAAATTGTGTTGAATGTTCCGGTCAACGCAAAAACGCTGCATTTTGATTGGACTTTGCAGGAACAAAGCGGATTGCAAAACGATATGTTGTTTCTTCTTACGCTTCCGCGATTTCCCGATATGAGATTGACGTTGGATTTACCCGCCGATAAGAAACCCGTTGTGCCGTCGGGAATTGTTCAACTTGATCAAGATGAAAACTCAAAAGCCGCCAATGGTGAAGGGCAAAATTTACCGCAAAATTATCGGCGATGGTTAATCTTCTTCAATATCAATAAACCGTTTCAAGTCATGATTACAGCCGATGAAAACAACGTGAAATATCATCATCAGGTAGGAATTTCTTCGCGGCAATCATATGATCTTTCGATTTACGGAATGCAGTTGAACACGTTGTTTTTTCTTGAACGGTCGTTTTACCGTTTGGAGTATGTAACGCTTGAAATTGATAAGCCGCTCTATCCGCTTTCAGTGAAATTGGGCGACCGGGTTTTGTCTTGGTCGGAAATACAATCCGACAACGACACAATAACGCAACTGCTGGTTTCTATTCCGCAAACCGAAACAAACATCCGCGAATTACAAATCCAATCGTTTTGTCCCATCCACACCGGTCAATTATGGGAATTGCCGAAAGTACGTCTCGTGTCCCCGTTATTTTTCTGGAGTGAAACGCGAAACATTGTGCGCGTCAATCATCCGTTATTAACTCGCCGAATTGACGTGCCGGAACAACGTCAGGACATGCCGTCGTCCAATGCGACGGATATTCCCGAAAGCGATTTGTTTGTGTTTCAAGCATTCTCGGAAAATGCGAAAACAAGCATCGAACTCGGTTTACATTCTTCGTCGATTTCCTCGCAAAGCGGCACAAGTTTTAGTTGGGGAGAGCGTGAAATTCTGGCTCGTTCCGTTGTTGACGTAACTGTTGAAACAGGACGCTTGCAGCAATTAGAATTGGATGTTGCCGCAAATTGGACGGTCGATATGATAACTCTTGCCAAATCGTCCAATGCGGCACAAATTATGAATTACGACCTGGAAGACGTCGCTGACGATCAGAAAAAAGAAACGTCGTCACAAGACGCACGTTGGGCAATTCAATTCCGCAAAACGCTTGAATCGTCGCAAACAATTCGTTTGATTGTACAATTGCGGCGACCGGTAACAACACTACAAAATGCTGTTCCGGTCATCGAAAAATTATTTAAAAATCATGAGGAATTTACGGCGCGCATTGATCCGCGTCAGAAAAGTTATCATATTCAAAAAGATTTTATTCCGTTTCATGTTGTTGACGCGCGTGAAGGAACGCGGCTTGTTGCGTTTGATACGTTACGGAAATATCGATGGATCACGCCGGACAGTAACACGTTTCAATCACCGACAGTTTCGCGCGACCGCGTAAATGAGCGATTTGACGAATTGCCTTTCGGAACGGTTTTCGTCATTGATGAATCCGCTGCAAATATTTTTCTGGAAACGGAGCCGCTTCAACCGGCTTATGAAATGTCGGCGATTACAAATTTATCATTGCGAAACGGTTATCTCGTGGAAACGTGCCGTTTTTATTGTGTTCCAACAGATAATTCGCGTATTGAACGGTTATATGTAAATTTTTCTCCAGAAGACAAGACAAAAACGAAAACAAATTTTTTTGCGGCGGATAACGGTTTATTATCAACGTCAACATCTTCTTGGAACTGGAAATTAGAACAATCGACAGAAACGCCGCAAATCAAAGCGGTATTAACGGACAATCCGCCGTTTTCTTCGTTGATTTCCGGCGGAGAATGTTGGGAGATCACATTAACGCCGTCGCGCAGCTTGCCGTTTGAAATGACTGCAACGCGGATTCTTCCATTTGAAGATTCAACAAAAATTCCATTGCCGTTTTTCCCGGAAATCACAACCAGCGAAGCGTTATTTCATATTGAAACGAAAGACGCAATCCTTTACCGTATTCTGAAAAACCACGCGAAAAACATTTCTGGATTGCCGATTGTTCCGAACAACGAAACATCGGATATGTTTTTTGCGGATGATTTTTTCGAGCGTTTTCTCATTGCATCATCGGAAGACGATTGTTTTTTGCGGGGAACTTATCGCTATTCCGCCGCCGTCGCCGATTCCGGTCAGGACGGATTGCTCATTCTTGAACCGCAAAAAGAGTCTGTTTTGATTTCGCAAAATACGGCACACATGTCAGAAAAACGCGACGCCGAAAGCGTTTTACTGAAAGGAATCGTGTGGAATATGACGCTTCATACGCATTACAACGAAGACGGTGAAATTGTTTCGTATGCTGTGATTGAACTCGAAAATCGTTTGTTGCGGCAATTGAAAATTATGTTGCCGCGCGGAATGACGCACGAAAACATCCGCAATATTTGGGTCGATCATGAAAAAGGAACATGGCAAAGCGTTGTCAAACAATCCGGCGAAACGGATATTCTTGTCGATGTTTTTCCGCAACAGCGTTATACAATAATCGTCATGGACTATTTGCGTCAGAAAGAAAATCCGACAGATTATAAAACTCTTTCTCCCGATAAATTGACGCTGGAAATTCCAGTGGTTGCGCAAAAATGGTTTGCATGGTATCCGCCGCAATATTACGGTTATTTGCAATCGACTGATTCACGGAAGTGGACGATTGGAAATTTTTTCAACATTTTCAACAATAACTCGTCGCAGCAATCACGCGGGTTTGCTCGCAACGATGTTCCTATCATTTCCGATCCGCCGCAAAAGTTTAACCTGTTTATGTCGAAACAAATTGTCCGTTCCTATTTTTCCGGCAGCACGCAAAAACGGCTCGCCGAATGTGCCGACAGATTGATTCATTTGCTTAATGATTCAGGGCAGTTGCGGCAAATTCACGCGGAACTTACAGCCGATCCTACTCGTTCAAACGTCAATATAAAATCATCCGCGGCAAATATCGCGTCGAAAAATTCCGCAACGCAAACGCTTTCACTTTCCGCAGATTTCCCGACATGGGGTGAACTGCTGACTTCAGCGGCGTTTGAAAATCACGTTTCCGGCAATGGAATAGACAATTCTTTGAATCATTCGATTCATCCGATGAATATTTTTGTGGATAAAAATTCTCTGGCGTATTTCCACATTTATGCCGACGAGACAATTTGCCATGAAAATAGAAACAAATTACCGGATCGTGATTTCTTGGAAAAAAATCATCTTGCCGTAATTTTTGACGCAAATGATAATCTGCTTGTTACAACAACATTGCTATCGGCGAAACTCCGTCATTGTCTCGTGTCGATTCGTCCGAATTGTTTTTGGCATTTTCCGCACGGCAATATTATAACATTTTTGCAAAAACAAAAAGAAACGAACAATTTCTTTTTCGTTTCCGCAAACGCATGGAAAATCGCCGTCGATGATTCCCATCTCAAAACGCCGTTTCTTCATTCATTAACGCCGCCGAATGTTTATCACCCCGGCTGGGCGGTGCGGGAATTTAATAATAATACGGATTCGTGTCCTACGATTTTATTAATTCGGAAAAGTACGCTTGTCGCGTATCAGTTGCTTGCGTTTTTTATTGTGGTTTTAACTGCGTGGAAAATTCCGCTCAAACAAATTGCGTGGCTGATCGTCGTGCTGCTTCTGTCCGTTACGGCAATTATGTTTTTTCCGCTTCCTTACATCGGAATTGCGCACGGCGTTTTTTGGGGCGATTTATGTGTCGTCGCTTTTCTTTTATTACAAAACCGCAAATTGTTTGTTGTTTCGCCTGAACCGGTCATTTATGATAATACAACCGTTCTTTCAACAAAATTATTTGCGGAAGATTCGGAAGTTGGCGAAGTGCGAAACCTTGTTTCCCAAGAATCGCAGCACGAAATGGTTCGTGAACCGGAAAGTACGGAAATTGATTTCTCCGATGACAATCAGAGTGCCAAAGAAATGACAACGAATATTTCGGATAAGAAAATGAACAGCCCCGAAAAATGATATATGATAAAAGAAGCCAACGAGTCGTAAAAAATACCAATAAGCGGAATCATTGAAACTCAACAATTGAAAATTTCCTCTGCCGTTTGCCCGCTTCAGTCACCGACGGTATTTAGAAGATTGGTAACTATTCAGTTGCTCAAGCCAAATAAATCCGCACTTGGCGTCTGTAGAGTTATCCAAAAAACTTTACCATTGCCGCCCGTATTTATCAACTCATGTTACGCACTCTCTGTAGAAAGTACATTTATGAATTTGTCAAAGAACATTTTCCGTAGCCCCGCATGGGGCGTGATGTGCATAACCGGCGGACCAGCACGCCAAAAACACAAAGTCCCGCAGGGACGAGATTATCAAACTCGTATTCGCTTCAAATCATCTCGCCCTTGCAGGGCTTTGGTTTGGGGAAGTTGCGATCCGGCGGTTGCGCTTCGCTCCACCGCCGGTTATGCACATCACACCCCTGCGGGGTTAAAAAACAGTGAATATTTTGTCGGCTTTTTTGCTTGGAGTGCGTAACATGAGTTACTAATAGAAATTTATAAACAAGGGCTGAAATAGATGATATTTTCCAGTAAACTCGACTGTAGTTACTCAGTTGCCGTGCGGATTGATTTGGTTGGAGCGACTGAATAGTTACGTCTCTTTTTTTATGCAAACTATTTTTTCGCTGCCAATCTATAGCCAATGAAAACCAAGAGATTTCTTGCGAGAGAAAGAGCAAGCAGCGAGTAAATGAGAAACAGTGTTTGCCAGCCGATGGTTGTATCATGTCCGGGACCGAAACAGCCGCAGGAAATGTCCAATCCGCGAAGCCACGCGGCGCTTTGTACCGCCGCAAAACTGAGAAACAAAAAGAGCGTTCCCAAATGCGCGGCGTCTAAACATGT
>JAIRYX010000218.1 GCA_031267635.1 Planctomycetaceae bacterium | reverse complement strand
TGGAACAATCGGTAGTGCATAAAATAACTAAAAGGAAAATGAGGCAATTGAAAATACATGTCATAATATACAAAATCGAAAATCACACGTCAAGACGAATTTTAAAGTAAGAGGAGTATAGTTATCCGAAAGATTTTACTATTGCAGCCCTTATTTATCAAGTTTCCCTTAGTAGCCGACATCGCGCCCTTATGTTTTAGGTCATGGATTGTTATCAAACCAAATGGAACGAAAAATAAAGGAATAAGGACGCATATTGGTGATGCAATTCGGGCTAATAAGGGAGTTTTATAAATAAGAGCGGCAAAGGTACTATTTTCCGGTACAATTGACTGTAGTTATCCAGTTGCCGTGCGGATGTATTTGGGTTTGGCGACTAAATAGTTACTATTGTTTTATCATCGCGATTATGGTCAAATTTCGCAAGCGGACAACATTTGCCTTCAACATAACTGGAGGATATATCATACAACGCCATAGAATCTTCAGACAAATAACGTTGAGCTAATTTTTGTTCGATACGGCGTTGTCGTTTGAGCAACCAATCCATTGCCGCGTAAAGCAAATCGGCATCTTCTTTCTTCGTATCAATATTCAACTCTTCGGCAAGCGTCGTATTATTCCATTCGCGAGTCGTGCCAAGTTTGGAACGCGGAGCAATAACCCGTTGAACAATCATTGGCGAGAGCAAAATTACAAAGAAATGCCCTGCGCAAGCAGTATTGCCCCTGGCGCCGTTAATTATAACACGTTGAGGGATTTTGCAAAAGTTTAGTTACAAACAATTTATTTCAATGTTTTTTCGGATGCGGCAAATAGGAAGTTATCCGTTGTTCACATTTGCGGCATAATTTGTTTTCCATTTTCTTACGGCAACGCCGACCAGAAACATAATCAAACTTGCCCATGCGAAGAAACTGATCGTCGCGCCAAAACGAAATAAGAACGGAGAATAGACAAAAGTGATTTCCCATTCGCCTTCCGGCAACGGCACGCCTCGCAATACGCGATCCGTCCGCAAAACCGGTACAGTCCATGCGGGCGGCGTTGGCGGAAGTGGCGGTTTCTGAAATGTTGGATCGTGTTTCTGAAACGCTTGCTCTTGTTCCGGTCGGTGAACCGCGCGGACTTCCGCACGCCAGTTTTTATCGTACTGATCGCGAAGAACCAACAAGCTCGAACGATAAGTTGTTGCCCGAATGACGACTTTTTGCGGCTCATACGCAACAATTTTCGCCGTTCCCGCAGGCAGCGGTTCGTGCGGACGAAAAGACGATTCGGAAAAACGCGGTGAAAGATCACGGTCGCGGCTCATTGGAATATTCGAAATATCGTGATTATTATGGTTCGTCCGTTCATGGTTCGGCGGTAAATCACGATCATGACGCGGCGAACGGTCATGGTCGTGATCACGGTGTGGCGCAATATCGCCTAATGCCGCTAATTTGGCAAACGCCGACGCAAACCGTGTTGGAAGATGATCAAAACGTTCTCCGCTCCATTCCACAACCGGAATTTCAGTTTGCTGACTTTTCGAGAGAATCGCGTAGGTTTTCGCAAAAAACGCGTCGCGGGAATGAAATGTCAACGGCTTTTCCAACACAAACCGGTCGGCGACGATCACTCGCGGCGTTTTATGCAATGTCCAATCATCAAATTCTTCGCTCAACGAGTTTCCCCAATCATTTTGATGCGGCACAATCATCAGCGAATTTCCAAGCGTTTCCAAATAGCGCGGCAACGAAAATTGTTTGCTTTCTTGTGTAGTGTTGGAACGCCGCCATGCGTCGCGCAACAAATGCGTAATCGCATAGTAATCAGCGGTTACGATTGTTCCGCGAACGTCGGTCACGCCGATTTTCATCGGTAGCGGATAACGTGGCGACAATGTGGAATATTCCCACGCCGCCCATTCTGCCAATCGGTCTTGAGACGGTGATACAAACGCCGACGGAAACCATATCCGCGTTTTTTCCGAAGAAGTCATATAAGTCGGCGCTCGCCAGACTCGTTTGGGAATTTTTGGCTGTTTGTCGGAATCGCCAAACGCAAACATCGCGGCAAGCTGCGGACGGTTCTCAAAAATACGCAACGGAACCGTACCGACCATCCAGAGATTGGACAACAGCAAATCGCAGCCGGTCAAAATAATTACAGCAATTCCGAATCGCGAGAAAAATCGCCGATATTTTTGCGATTGTATTTCCAGCGAAATTTGTTGCTGAGAGACTTCTAATTTTTTAACATGACGCGAATAAATCCGCACCGCCGCGAAAAATAAAAACAGCACATTCAAAACGTGCATCAATGCAAAAGCCGCTTCGCCGAGCGCACGGTCGGGCTGAAACGCTCCAAACACCGGATGATCAGGAATATGCCGTCCCAGCCAAACCCAAAAACCGGAAATCAGCACGAACGGAATCAACAGCAAGCTGATCAAAACAAGGATTTGACCGAAACGCAATAATGTTGTGCGGCGTTGACGCTGCCGCCGTTGAACTTCAGCGTTATAAATCGTGTCGGCAATATTCGGTATTCCAAAAACCGTATCAAAGTTCCGCGCGGCAAGCATCGCCAGCATCAGCGACACAACTGTCAGAAGTTTTGCCGGATAACGAAATTGAGAATAGCCGGGAATTAACAGCGTCATCAGCCAATACACGCCGCCGAATGGATCGCCGACGCCGCCTGTGCCGAACGTTTGACCACATAAAACGAGAGTCTGATTAACAATCCAGCCGAGTCCGAAATAACCGAAACTCCCCAAAAGAAAAATTAATCCCGACCACGAAAGCCAAAGCGTTTGCGGGTGCGATTTTCGGAAACGGAGAGCGGAAGTTGCCAGTAAAAACGGAAGAATCCCCATGTAGAGTGAAGGCGTCCAGAGTTCAGCCGCCGACCATTTTTGAGCGACAACATTTCCCCAATTCGTGTTGATTGGAAAATTGCGTCCGTTCGCGTTTGGAAAAATCCATTCGAGCAACCGCCAAGGAGCGACGCTGTAATTGTATCGGATTCCGGCGATTCCGCTTTGCGGTTTGGAACGGCATAAAATTCCGTTGCGGACATTGTTCCACGCCTGATGATCGTGTTCCCGATAACCACGTTCCAGCTCGGCAACGCTTCCCCAAACAGAAACCGGACGGTCTTCGAGAGCACGATCACTGTTTGCTCTGAGTTCAATCGACGGCAACCATTGAACGGCGGCAAGTACCGTCCCGACTAGCAACGCGCCGCAAAACAGAATGAGCGGATGAAACAAGCAAGAGCGTTTCGCAAGTCTCGCCGCATTATTCGTTGAATCAAACGTAACGACCGGAAAACTACCCGAAGACGACGCGGTATTTTCCAATATTTGCAATACCGAATGTGTTTGCAAACTCAACCGGCTGTCGGCAACGGGCTGTTTTCTGCTACGGTAGTAAAAGAACATCAGCAACAGAATCAACAAGACCGCGTGATATGCCGTCTGCGGATCGCCGCCTAACACGAGCATGGCGAAAACAACGCCAAGCGTAATCATTGGAGCAACGTGCCGCGTGATGAAAAGTTTGTCCGCTTGATGAACCGCTTCGGGTAGCCACGCCGCACCGAGAAGGAACACGACATTGCTATACTGAAACAAAACGCTTCCGCCGAAAACATAGGAAATTGCGCCGAGCGTCGCGGCGTAAGTGGAAATCCGCCAATGCCGCGCGAGCCGATAAAATGTGATTGCGGCAAGCAGAAAATGCCCGATAACATACAAATGATACGCACAGTACGAAGAAATCGGCAGGAAATAAATCAACTTTCCCGGATAAAACATCGATGTCACCGGATTGGCTTGCAACGGTTGTCCGATATTTTCATAAGGATTCCAAAGCGCCACTCGTCCCTGTTGCCATTCCGACTGAATGTACTCGAACAACGCAGGAAAAAAATTCGCCCCGTCGCGAAAACCGATTGTTTCTCCCTGAAAAATCACTTTCCGAAAAAACACCGCCGTTAAAATTATCACCGCCAGCACGAACCATACAGGCATCCGTTTCCACAGAGGAAATCGCCCATTTTGCGAGGAAGATTTGTTGTTGATAATTGAATGGGACATTCGGGGAATTGTTTATGTAATAAAAAAGATTCAATGAAACTTTTGGAAACGGCAATGTTTTTTCTAATCCGCAAACCCTTTGAAAACAATAACCTTGCAACTCATGGCATGCAAATAAACATGGCGACAAAGATTCTATTCTCTGGAAAGTTTTATTTTAACATATTCCGCCGAATTTGTATAGCGAGAAGTCGGAAACCAAAGCGAGTGATTGGTGGAAAAGAATTTTTGTAATGATACAGTCGATCAAATCACATACATCCGTACCGGGCAACTGGATATCAAACCGGATTTTACGGTATAACGACGTCAGTGCAAACCGAAATTTTAAGTGCAATGAGTATTACAGTCAATTTTACCGAAAAATATTATTATTGTCGCCTTTATTTGTCAAATTCCCTTAGTAGCCCGAATTGTACCAATATGCGTCCTTATTCCCTTATTTTTCGTTCCATTGTTTTGATAAAAATTCATGATCTAAAAAATAAGGTCGCGTTTGGGGGCATTGTTGGCCAAAAGTATTAACACAAGTTTTGGTAATATATATCAATTGCGTAGCATAGTCGGGGAAATTATTGTTTAGATATTTTGGTATTGCATTTTTTTTGTTCATTTTTTATTATTTCCGGTATGGTTTTCAAATAGAATTAGGCGATTTACGCCTCACGGAGCGTTATTTTAT
>JAIRYX010000169.1 GCA_031267635.1 Planctomycetaceae bacterium | reverse complement strand
AGCGGCGTTTCTTTGCGTCCGATGATATCCGGTTCGCCGTCGCCGTTCTTGTCGGCTCCCATTTGGAGTTCAACTTGAACCGCTTGGATATAGACTTTGTACTCGCCTTTTGGTAAGCCGTTGCCCGCCGATTGAAAGCCAAGCGTATATTTGCCGTCTTTGTCAATGTCGCCGCGTGCCTGATTCGTGCCGCTGACGAAACCAATCGTCCCTTCCGGCAACGGTTCGCCGTTGTCCGTAAAAGTAATGCGCCCGCCCAACGGTACGTTACCGGAACAACCGATAAATGTTGCGGAAACAAGTAAAGTTACGAGAATAAGTATGTGTTTCATTTTACGTATTAAATTAGTCGCAAGCCAAAGGACTGCGGCATGATTAAAGTTAATGGATATACTCTTCACGCTTAAAGTTTCATTGGTCATCATGTCCCCAAAGTCTCCTTTGTCCCTTGTTAATGAAAAATCGAAAATTCAAGTGTGAAGAGATTACACGACATTTAATAAGTTACGGCAACGTTGCAGGATTACCGTCGTTGACGATTGTCAATTGCGTTACCAAACGTGGCAGCGCCGTTGTTGAAATCGAATGCACCGAACCATCGCCGACAAGGAAATTCACCATGCCCGGATGACTGCTGCCTAACTGTTCCTTTCCTTCACGATTCGGCGTACCGCCAGAAACAGGACTGGTCGAAGAGTTCGGGTCATTCGGTCCCCTCGCAAATAAATTAGCGTCATCACTGACGATACGCGCCATCATTGCTGCTCCGGCATTGTTATAAACCCCGTGATAGTTACCGTCCCAAGAACTTTGTGTCCACGTTGTGTCTTCGCGATATCTTGCGGGAATATGTTTTTCGCCCAGACATAATTGATTACTCGTTCCATCCGACCACCAACTGAAACTCTTGGAGTACGTCCAATTGGTAATGCGTCTTCCGTGACCGGCATTGTTCTGAGCGCCGCCGTTGTTCATTTCAACCATCGGTATCTTGAACGGACCGACAAAGGTATTTTGAGCCCGTTGGTCGGTATTACTGTCATAGTAACAATAGTACCGTTCCCAGTTGGAAGAAAAATTATCTTTAGCGGTAAGCATAACGTAGTCCGTTTTGGCGCCGGCTTGATCCCTACTGCCCAAATCATATCTCGGCGAACTGCCGCGCGAAGTGGGACAAGTGTATGCCGGAATCGCCATCTTCTTTTTCAAATCATCGTTGATGTTTGCGTTATTGCCGTTAGCTTTGGGAATGGTCGTATCATCGCCTGTTGCGGTTTTGCATTTACCGAACAGGTTAATTTCCTCGCAATCGCTGTGTACCGCTTGCGCTTCGATGAACGCATAGAGGAACATGTGAAACGTCGGTCTATCCGCAAAGAGACAAATCGGCGGTAAACTATTGTTGGTATCGTGGAAATTGTGAACCGCAAGACCAATCTGCTTGAGATTGTTTGTGCACTGCATCCGTCTTGCCGCTTCGCGCGCGGCTTGAACAGCGGGCAAAAGTAACGCAATCAAGATGCCAATGATCGCAATGACCACAAGCAGCTCGACCAGCGTAAACGCTCGACGAACAAAAGATAGTTTTCCAAATCGGGCAGAAATGCTCGCAACAACACGGGCAAAAAAGAGTGACATCGCACGTAAAATATAGATTTCTAGCCATTTTACGTACCCCCCCCCCCCGATATATTTTGACGTAATCCAAGAAAATCAAACGCTTTGTTTAGCTTTTTCATCGCTGAAACTCCTTCAATTTTTAAGCTTTTTTGAATGTGAAAGACAAAAATTACCATATAATTTTTGCCTAACAGTTAATTTTTATTGATTACTATCATACACAAAAATTCGGAGCATTCCAAGGGGAATGTGAAATATTTTGAAATTTTCTTGAAAATATTCAAAATATTTTTTATAGCTCTTCAGCCGCTCAAAGACAATAAATCCGCACGGCAACTGGGGCACTACAGTCCATTTGATAAATAAGGGCGGCAATGGTAAAGCCGTTCGGGGAACGATGTAGCAGTGATCCTGTACGGATTGATTGGGCTTAAGCAACTGATGCTATCGTGTTCTATGGCGTCTTCAAACATTGTCCCTCAAAAACGAAAGAATCAGCAAATCTTAAAACTTAAAAATCAAACGTACCGTTCCATCGCACAAACGCTTCGAGTGCGAAATATTCCGGTAAACCGATTTGATTGTAAAGAGCCGCTGTGTTTTTGTTGCGGTCTTCGGCGCGTTGCCAAAATTCGCGGGAATCGGAGCCGGGAAATAGCGCGCGGTCTTTTTGCGATTCGTGGCGGAAAATTGCGCTGCGTTTCTTTTCCAAATCACCGGGGCTTAACGGGACAGCAATTTCAATTTGATCAAGAGGCCATTCCTGCCACGCGCCGCGATAAAGCAAAACTTCCGGCAAAGTCAAACCTTCCTGACGCATTTGCTGAAGAACATGCAAAATGATAATCGCACAAACACGATGCGTTCCATGCGGGTCGGTCATGTCGCCGGCGACGTAAATTTGTTGCGGCGCAACTTCCTCAATACATCGGCGGACAATCGCGTGATCTTCTTCGGTCGGCGGTTTTTTGTCGATGGTTCCGGTTCGATAAAACGGTAAATCGAGAAAATGTAAATCCTCCTGAAAACAACCGCAAACGTTCGCCGACGCTTCCGCTTCGCTCTGACGAATCAATCGCTTAAGATTCAACACCTCAATGCTGTCGCCCATGCCCGGAGTTTTCGCGTTCAGCGATTGCCGCACAAGATTTTTCAATTCCAGCGTTTTTTCCACGTCAATGCCGTAATGTTTATTCACTTGCGTCATCAGATTGGCAATTCGCATTGCGTCGTGGTCATGCACGGCGATATTGCCGCTCGTCATATATGCGATATGCAGCCGATGTCGGTCTTCGACAAGGCGGATGATCGTTCCGCCCATGCAAATCACGTCGTCGTCCGGATGCGGGCTGAAACAAAGAATATTATGCGGTTCTTGCTGACCGGACAAATGATTGTTCTCTTCTTGGACGCGAATATTGCCCGGATGATAATTGATCGTCTCCGACAACCAAAGAAAAACGCGATGGCATAACGCGGGTGCAGGACCTTGTAAACGAAGTAATTGATGTAAACCGTATTCACGAAAATCGTCGTCGGTCAATTTGAGTAACGCTTTTTTCGATTTTTCGCAAAGCCAAAGCACGGCGCGTTTAATCATTGTCTCATTCCACTGAACGCTTGAAACCACCCAAGGCGTAACAATCGAAGTCAACGCGCTCGCGGCGGGTTTGTCGATGAGGTAAGAAACGCCGGAATGGTCGCGCAACCGGCTTACCGGAACCGCGTCCGACGTATTTTCCTCAACCGCACGTTTCACTATTTTGGCTTTATGATCGCCAAAAGCAAGAACGAGAATTTTTTTCGCTTCGAGAATCGTACTCATTCCGACCGTCAATCCTTGAAGCGGAACATTGGATTCACTGAAAAAATCGGACGCGGCAACATGACGTGTAATCGGATCAAGCGTTGTCAAACGGGTTTTACTGCCGATTGACGTGTAAGGTTCGTTGAATCCGACGCTGCCGTTGGGACCGATTCCGAGAATCACGAGATCAAACGAACCGGCGGTGCGAATCGCGTCGTCGTAATGCCGGCAAAACACGTCAACGTCAGACGGCGGTATCGTCGGGTCGAACACGTGAATATTATTGTCAGGAATGTTGACATGCTGAAAAAGCGTGTCGTGCATAACGCGGGTTTGGCTTTGTGCCTGTTCTTTGTTGAGACCGTAATATTCGTTGATGCTGAACGTGACGACGCGCGACATATCCAGCCCGTCCTCTTGATGCAATCGCACCAGTGCGCGATAAACGCCAATAGGCGTTGAACCGGCGACGAGTCCCAACACGGCAACGTGTCCGAGCGCGTTGCGTTCACGAATTGTACTCGCAATCAGTTGCGCGACATGCAGCGATGCGGCGTCGCTGGTTTCAAACATATAACAAGGAGCTTGCGTGCCCGGCACGGAGCGAGCCAATTTTTCATTGATATGATTTTGCGGCATTGTTGTTGCTTTTCAGTCGGATTTTTCAATGTTTGTAAGTTTTTTATTCTACTATATTTTGCGGATTGCGGCAAGAAGGGAGCGTTTTTTTCAGAAGGATATGAGGATAATTGTATAGGACGCAAGGGGAAAATTTTACTCTCGACTCCCAAATCCGAAAGAAGCGGAAAATTTGAACGGTCGAAATGATTGTTTGTTCATTCCATGATTTCCGGCGGCGGTTGTTGCGGCGTATTTAGCGGCAAGACCTCTGACGGCGGCGGTTCTGGTTGGTGCGTTTCTGGTGGCGGCAATGTCTGTTGTTGATGCGGAGTGCGATTGTGTTTGTTTTTGGAAGGCGGTTTTTCTCCGCGATAAGCAAGTAAAATCAACACCACGATGATCGGCACAATCAAAAACAAGATTCCCAATCCAATTAAAGCCAGCAGTCCGCGTGTGTTATGTTGTTCGCTGTCTTCTGATGATGATTCCGCGTATGCTGTCGTTTTTTTGTCTTTCAATCCGTGTTTGGGGGTTGGCTGGGAAGCGATGGTTTCTGCGGAAATATTTTTTTTCTTAACGTCCGGACGTTGTTCCGAGGCGGAAACGGCGGCAGTTTCTTTGCTTGTTTTCGACGAAGGGGGATTTATCGAAGTGTCGGAAGTGGGAGCTTCGACGGTTTTTTTCACGACAGGAACAGGCACGATAGGCGGAGTGTTCTGCGATGTTGCGCCGACTCGCGCCAACTTGACGAGAGCGGTTGGAACCGGTTTTCGCATTGGTTGCGTCAAATCAATGATCAGCGTATCGGATGGCGAGGCAATCGGCGGCGGAGCGGAAGAATCAACAATCAGGCATTTCCATCGGCACGCCACGCCGCTGGGAAACCGCGTGTAATAAGTTGTCCACGCGACTTGCCATCGCAGTTTTGGCGGAAGAAGAGCCAACGATTCCTCAAAAAGAGCCAGCGGATTCATTTCCGGCGAAACAAGCAATGTCACCGAGCGTCCGTCTTTGACGGTTTCCGCAAGCACGCCGCCCCAACCGGCGTCGTCTGTTGCTTCTTTCCAAGAAGTACAAACTCGCGGCGACGATTCCGGATTCGGCAAAGTTCGGGACGTTGTGATTGTCATTGGGTTGTGATTCCAATGCTGCAAAAAGAGTTGCGTTTGCGAAAACATCGCCGCCGGTCCCGCCGCCGGAAGTTCGTGCGGTTCCAACGCAATGTGATGTGCCAATTTGTTTGCGCGTTGCGTGTAGTCTAATCCGGCGTCTGCAATGCGTGAAAGAACATGCCATTCCGTGCCGCCGATGTTCAGGATAAGATGCGAATACGCGACCGGATTGACGACCGATTTGGATTCGTGCGGCGGAAATAAATGGCGGTAGCCGCTCAATGCTTCCAGGCGTTGCATCAAATTCGGCGGGATTCCTGCCGTACATGCCACCGTACAAAACCCCTGACTTCCCGACTTCAGCCCACGCGGCGCGGATGTATAAACCAATTCGTGCATTGATGATAAGCGATGTAAGTATTGTATTGTCGAAAAAACTGCTCTCCATGAGGCAAATTATATCAAAATTCGCAACTCCGGCGATAAGAGGGACAAGTAGGATTCAGAAAACTTACGCGACAAGGTAAAATTTCTGAAAAAGCAATCTCCAAAAACCAACAGCGATTTCTCCAAGTCCCTTGAGTAGCAACAAAAGAAACTCCAGAACCTTCCGAGACGGGGCAATCTGCCGAAGAATTTACTAACGATTCAGTCGATTTTAAGCATTTTTGCTACGAAACGAGCCGCTGTTTGTGTTGTAAACCTCATTTGCACCTCATTTTCTTAACAAAACAACCTCAGTAGCCAAAACGATTCTTTAAAAATAACCTCATTACCTCATTATTTCTTTTTGAATGAGGTAATGAGGTTCGTTTTTGGGAAGATTCATTGGGCTACTGAGGTTGTTTTGTTAGGAAAATGAGGTGGAAATGAGGTTGAAAAATACGCAATACGCATTCCCCATCTCGAAATGATTCCCAATGACTTACATTCTATTGACTAGTGACAGAATTTGCTCAAAATTTCCCCAAGCGAGTTTCCCAAATCCCTTGAGGAGCAATCCAAACCCTTTGAGGAATAATCCAAGTTCCTTGATTCCCTCAAGCCCCTCGTGTTCCTTGCCCCCGTAATTTCCGGCAAAATCAACAAAACCTCTA
>JAIRYX010000145.1 GCA_031267635.1 Planctomycetaceae bacterium | reverse complement strand
CAAGCGTATCTTTTGTAAGTAATAAACCCATTTTTTTTCCTGATTCTTGCTTTAAAAATTGCTTCCGTTTTTGAGCGACATAAAGTAAAAGGGCATTTAGATGAATCCAATAATTTTTTCCATACTCAATAACCTCTTGTTTCGAGTCTATGTGGTATTCATTTTTCATTTTTAAACCTTTCATAAAGTTATTGTTTTAGGCAAGATTTGCCCGTTTTCTTGGTGTTTTGGGATTTATTATTTTTTGGCTGTCTGAATTAAGATTCGTAGGATTTGATGATTTTAGGATTATGTTTCAGGATTATTTTTTAAGTCCCTTTTGTCCCTAAACCTTCTATTTGATTATTGACTGATTTTGTTTTTGGTGGTATCCCTTTAGTTACTTTTTCGATTTCGCACTCTCTGGGAGTGCGGCACCGCGTCCATTCATAGCCGGCGGCTTTGAACCAGTCGGCGGCGTATTTTGCAACGTGAATGTATTTATACTTAATGATTCCTTGTTTTTTTCGCTCGGTAGCTTCACCAAGTACGGCTTGGATATGTTCAACGTCGAATCCTGGCAGCTTGAGCGTGCACCCGTAAGCGATTCGATTGACAAGGTCTTCAGATAGTTCCTTCTCACGAATAAGTCCAAGAAGTTGTTTTCTATAGTGGAGATGTTCTGCGTAGCGTTTATCACTCTCATCAAAGCAAAAAGTAGTTTGAATACTTTTGCTTTCTTTATTTATTTTATTTTCTTTATATATATATTTACCGGAAAATGGTACTACTGGTGATACCGATGGTACTATATATATTGATGTGTCTCTCGTTTTTTTATTAGAAATGATTTTTAATTTTAGAAGTTGGGCAAGGTTTCGTTTTACTGAACTTTGACTGGCGTTAATTTCGTTGTACAATTCACACACTCTAACCCCTTCCTCGCCGTGTCGTTCGACGAGGAGGGCGACAGCCGCTTGCAAGTGGGTTAATTTCGATACGTCAATCATTTTTTGTGCCTCCGTTCTTACATTTCTCCTTGATTCCATTAAAACATAACAATAACTTCAGTGTTACATGCGGTGTAATGATGTAACAACACGGGAGTGGGAGGCGGTGTTGGCGAATTTTTTTGTAAGTCAATTAGGTCAATAGTTTTTCTAATTGGCGTAATTGCATTAACAAATGGGTCAGAAACTTGACGCTGATTCGTGTAATAATTCGTTGCAACTTTTGGGTCAACGTGTCTGAGTGCTTTTGTCGCGGCGGCGGGGTTTTTACTTGTGATTTCGCTCCCGAAATATTTTCTTATGCCGTGAAATTTTGAACGCCGATTTTTAGGGATTCCGGCTAACTTTTGTTGCCGCTCCGCTTGTCGGTAGAGTGTTCGTAGATTCATCGTCCAGTTGAACACGTGGTTATTGGGTTCAGTGTATCCAGATATATTGAACATCATTGTTAAAACTTCTATTGCTTCGTTGTTGAGCGTCACTGTGTATGCTGTTTTTACTCCGTTTTCTTTTCTTATCTCAAGCGTTCTAAACTCAAAATCAATCCATGACCAGCGCATTTTCAATGCCGAACCAATACGAATGCCTGTATTATAAATGAACGTTAAGAGGTTTTCCCACCAGATTCCGGCTTTGATTCCGGCTATCGGCGGCATTTTGCTAGTTTTCGCGGCGGCAATCCACGCGGCAATTTCTTCTAAAGTTAAAGCGTCGGTAGCGTTGCGGAATGTTTCGGCTGGCGGGTCAAGATATGGCACTTCTTTCAAAATTCCAAGCCCTTTACATCGCCGCGTTCCATTGGATGCGGTTACAAGCAACGGGTTAAGCATTCGCAAGTGTTTTCGGATGGTATTTGTGCTCATTAGTGTTCCTTTTTTCTTTCCGGGGCACGCGGCGAGATATTTTTTGAACGCAACGATGTGTTTTTTTTTCACTTCGGCGATGTCGAGTGTTCCCAACGCATTTTCCCAAGCGTCAATTGTCGTTTCATATTCACGAATTGTCCGCGGAGATGTGTCGTATTCTTGCAACATTGGCAAATAGTGTTTTTCATACAGTTCTCTTAACTGCATAAGATATTCCTCTTAATAGGAGATGTGTCGAAACGAATCCATTCGGGAATGTTCCTTAAAATCATCATTTTGGATTGCGCGCAAGAATCTTGCCAAACCGGAAAAATTTTCCGTGTATTAGCAAATGACCCAAGATACGGCGGTGCCGTTTCGGGTGATTCTAGCTGGTTAATTTTCAGAACAAAAATTGCGTTTTCAAGGCGATTTTTATTCTCGCGAAAAAATGTATCAGAAAAATAAAAACCCGTCAAGAGGAAGAAAAAGGGGAGTTGTTGAAAACAGCCGGTTACCAGCTAGCCGGATTCAGCATCCGGTCAGAAATTTTTTTGGCTCCCCAACGCCTCGCGAACGCCGGGCAACTCCCAATCACAAAGCTAAATTATATTATTACAATAATCTAGCGAATGTATCCTAAATGTCAATAGTCATTGAATTTATGACAAATTTTTAATGTGACACTTTAATGTCATCGGATTATATATCCGTTGGCACATTACACCCAGCAGGGCTCGAACCTGCAACCTACGGATTAGAAATCCGTTGCTCTATCCAATTGAGCTATGAGTGCATTTAAAAAACGTCTCAAACAAAATTTGAGAGATAAGAGATAAACTTGCAAATGGGAACTTCTAAAAACCTCCTCCAAAACACTCGTATAGTCCTTATTTTTAATGATAAAAATCTGTTGAAAATGAAGTTTTTAGAAATTCCCAAGTGTATTGTTAATTTTTTGATAGAATTATACGACCTGTTTACAAATTGTCAAGATGTCGGAAACTGGTATACTATGTTCCTTGAAGTTTATTTTAACCTGTAAAGTTTATTGATCCAAACATTCCAAAAGGTGCATATGTCGTACTATGTTAAATTTCGCGGTAAAACATTGGGGCCGCTTGAGGAAAATCAGCTACAAGATATGGTACGTCAAGGGAAACTTGGACGCATGAGCGAGGTTTCACACGACGGTCAAAAGTGGACGAAGGCAGGCGATGAAGAAACGTTTTTTCCTAAAACATCGAAAACAGTTTGTCCGCCGACACCGCGTCATTTTCCCAGTGTTTCAAAAGCAATCCATAGGCAAGAAATCAATTCGAGCGACGGTCTCACATTAGTTCCGCCAGAATTGGATGCTTCAAATACGAGTCAACCTAACGCAATTTCGCAATTTACCGATAATCATATCAGTGACAAAAATTCTAACGACGCGATTTGGTATTACAGTGAAGATGGTACAACTGGCGTTGGTCCGTTTTCACAAAATGATCTCGCGCAATTGTTTCGGCAAGGAAAAATCAGTGGAAAAACGATTGTCTGGCGCGATAGTAATGACGACTCAAATTCTTCTGACCCGATTGCAGCGGAAAATATGCCGGAGTTTGTGCCGATTTTTCGGTGCTCGGACGACGCACCGACCTCCGCGATTTCGTGGCAAAACGCCGTGTTGTCAAACAAACACAAAATGGAAACGAATACGGATTCTTCACGAGAGATTCCAGAGCAAAACAACGCTATTTTGCCAATGATTCTTAATCCGTTGGAACGTTCAGCGATTTGGGTGTTTATTCTCGTCTTGGGCGCGGCGACTTTGTTTGCATTGTCTGTCATGTCGCAACTTTTTGGGGTGATAACATTGTGCAAATTCAGTACACTAAAACTGACGCTTGTTTCGATGCTGATGTTGCTTGCGGCAGACGGCGGAATTGGCTATGGAATCTGGACGTTGTGGCGTTATACATCTCAATTACGGCGCACAACGCAACAACCAACGGAGGCAAACCTATCGTTAACCATGAATTTATTGGGGGATTTTTGGCATATTTGTGTTGTATTACCGATTGGCTTTATGCTTCTTTCGTTGTTGACCGGCATAATTTTGTTTGCGGTTGGAATTACCAGTTCGGATTTTCGCGGATTTATTCCACAAAATGAGCCGGAACAACAACTCCGCAAATTAGAACAACAGCTAGAACAAATCTCAAAACCGAACGACTTCAACGTGCCGGAAAATCCGAGCGAAGCAAGTAACAATGAAATACTTCAATAGACGAAACGGAAAAAATTACAATAAAACAGGTGTGATCATCAAATATTAGGTAACTATTCAACTGCCCAATGCGGATTTATTTGGTTTGGTGAATGCGTTTTTATGAACGCCCATAACATGTTTTGCTTGTTTGCATGGGAACCCAGTACCGAACCGATTCTGGCGAATATAGACTCGCTTTTTTCGGTACGGAGTCCATCGGAAGCTTTCATCTTGGCTTTGGCGTTGCGAATATCTCGTTTCGCTTTGATTGTTATCAAACGGCACGTCAAGGTCGGCTGTGAACCGAGTAATCTTCGCCTTGTAATCAACAAACGCTGAAGCAAATTCCTCGCTTTGCTCTGTTTGTGGCTCACGCACGAAAGCACTCCAACTCCGCAGTAGCGAGTATCGCGTCATACTTTTTTATAAAATTGTTTGAAGTCAGAATCAGACAACTCGACAAGTTTTTTGTGTTCGTCTTTTTTGTAAGGCATCGCCCAGAAATAAAATTACCATCAATAAATTGATCAATGCTTGTATTTTGGTGTTTTTAGATAAAATTTTGGACCAGTTATTTTGGAGCAGCGCCTAACTATCAACATGCAACATTTGCGATTTTTTAAGAGACGCCGAGAGGTGTGCCAGCGTTGGAGTGCGATTGTCGGAACCTTGATTGACGATATTGGCAACCGTACCAGCACTGATTGGCAGCCAAAAACATTGGCAAGTAGTTTCGGCGTCTTATCCATGCTGACGTTGGCGTACTGATTCAACAAAACAACCGTTGCGTCAACATTTTCGCTATTGCTTGCCGCCGAAACGCTCACGGGGAAGTCGGCAACCGTCAACGCTCCGCAACACGTAAAATCAAATGATCAACGATTTCAGCCAAATGATTATTGGCTAAACATAATCGCTCAATATAACTCCGCATCTGAAATGTCATCAAAATCTGTTCGATTCATCACAATAGAACAGCAAATCCACAAAATCAAGTCAATGCCAAAAGGCAACAAAAATCAGGGCGACTGAATAGTTAAAATCGCTAAAACAATTCAATGCAGACAATAATGATCGGTTTGGGGCTTTTATAAATTTCAAAAGTCCTTATACTGTATAATGTACTCTTTTATGCCGTCCGGCGAAAAGTATGAAACCAATGGGAAAATTTTGTCCTCGACTCCCCTCAAAGTGAAATAATTCATAATAATTACAAACAGGAGATTCACAATGAAATTAGGCATTAACTTACTGCTTTGGTCGGATACATTGACCGATGATTTGTTTCCGCAAGTGGAAAAGCTGAAAAAAATCGGTTACGATGTGATTGAACTGCCCATGTTCGATAAGGACGCGGTCGCCAATTGTACGAAATGGGGCAAAAAACTGGACGATATGGGGTTGCTTCGGTCGGGAACGTGTGCTTATGGTCACGAAGACAACATAAGTAGCGGCGATCCGAAAATCCGCCGTCAGGGCATTGATACGAACAAAAAGATTCTTGATTGCTGCGCGGCGGCGGGATGTTCCGTAATGGCGGGGGATTCGTATTCCGCGCTGGGCGTGTTCACCGGAAAAGGAGCAACCTCCGACGAATGGAAATGGGCGGTGGACGGCATGAAAGAAGTCGCAAAACATGCGGAAGAAGTCGGCGTGAAAATTGCCATCGAAGCGTTGAATCGTTTCGAATGTTACCTACTCAACTGTGCGGCGGACGGTGTGCGGTTTGTCAAAGACGTCGGCAGCCCGTATTGCGGTATGATGTACGACACGTTTCATTCGCATATTGAAGAGAAAAACATTCCCAACGCGATCCGCACGTTGAAAGACTGTTTAATTCACGTTCATATTTCCGAAAACGACCGTAGCACGCCCGGTTCGGGAAATGTTCGGTGGGACGAAAATTTCGACACGCTTTATGAAATCGGTTATAATAGCTACTTTGTATGCGAAGCGTTCAGCGCATCGTTGCCGAAACTGACGGCGGCAACAAAAATCTGGCGAAAAATGTACGAAAGCGACGATCAACTCGCTCGTGATACTTACGCTTTTATGAAACGCGAAGTCGAAAAACGATGGAAGTAAAAGTAAAAAATAAAAATGTAGTATATTCCTCGCACTGTGAATTTCGGTTTTCAATCCCCAGGGATATAGAGACAAGAGAGACTTTAGGGACACGATCAATGGTGAATATTTTGTCTAAAAACCGCAATCTCAAGCGTGATGGGTATAAGACAATGTTCATTTTTGTCATATCCCAAAAGTCTCTTTTAATGAAAGCCGAATTTTAAAGTGTGCGAAGCATAACGTATTATAGACGTCCAACCAAATTACAAAACAAATTTTCTCATGTCAAAAAACAAAACGAATCAACCAAGTTCTCCTAAAAACGTTCCGACGCTTTCCGAAGCGATAAGCGGAAATTCGTCTGATTTTGAAAAAACGCTCGCGTTTATCCGCGAAATCGTAGAGACGTTTGCGATTGCGTTTATTCTCGCGTTTCTTTTCCGCACATTTGAAGGAGAGCTTTACGGAATTCCGACCGGTTCGATGGCGCCAACGCTCATGGGACGGCACAAAGATTTTTGCTGTCCCGAATGTGGGTACCAGTATCAGGTCAGCGCGAGCGAAGAATTTAACGCCAATACAAACACATTCACCGGAAGTTATGTTGTTGGCGGAACGTGTCCGCAATGCCGATACACGGCGTATATCGGCGATAATAATCCGCAGCAGAAAAAATATCCGTCGTTTCGCGGAGACAATATTCTTGTCAACAAATACACATTGAATTTCCGCCAACCGCAACGTTGGGAGCCGACCGTTTTTCATTATCCGGGTGATCCTCAAACGTGTTACATCAAGCGGGTTGTCGGATTGAAAAATGAAACTATTCAACTTCACAACGGTAATGTCTATATCAAGAAAACGGACGATGCGGATTTTCAAATCGCTCGAAAAAATTCGCAGCAGCTTTTGTCAATGCTTCAGATGGTTCATTGTAACGACTTTGTGCCGCAAAAACATCTTGAAGCGGGGTTTCCGACTCGTTGGCACACGGATTCGCAACTGATACTCAATTCGGAACAACAGGAAACGCAGACGTTGAAGATTTTGCATCAGAACGAGATTCCGCAAACGGATTCCAACGGCTGGCAGACCAAAGATCACGCTTCGTTTCAATCTGTGTCAACGCCGGATGTTTCGTGGCTGAACTATCGGCATTGCGTCCCTACTATCGAAGATTGGAATCAATACAAATTGGGAACGTTCGCTCAATCCCACCGCATCATTCCGCCGCAATTGATTACCGATTTCACAGCATATAACACGTCGATTAGTAGCGATAATCTGAAAGTGAAAGACGGCGTTTTATTTCCCAAAGAATATGCGTTGGGAGTGAATTGGGTGCGTGATTTGGCGGTGGAATGTGAATTGACCTCAAAAAAACCGCAAGGTGCGGTGATTTTGGAAATTGTCGGCGGCGGCGTTGCGTTTGATTGTTTGCTCGATCTCGAAAACGGAACAGCAACGTTCAGCATTCCCGGTCATAACGAATTTCAGCAAATGTCAATCGACACGCCGATTCAAGGAGTGGGAACGTGGCGGATTTTATTCGCCAGTATTGATGACGAATTGCGATTGTTTGTGAACGCGAAAGAAATTGAGTTGCCCGAACATTCCGGCTTTTACAATCTTCCGGCAGAACGCGACCCGACAATCCGCGATTTAACGCCTGCGGCAATCGGTGTACGAAACGCGGAAGTTGAAGTGAAACATTTGACCGTCAAACGCGATATTTATTATATTGCGACCGATGGCGGATATAATCGAGAGGTTGACCGAACGCATCAACTTGTTGTCAGCAATGAAATTCTGCTGCGGGAAGTCATGTCCAATCCGACGAAGTGGAAACGTTTTGGCGAAACGGTTTGCGTTGAATGGACGCTTGAACAAGGACAGTATTTTGCGATGGGCGACAATACGGCACAAAGTCAGGACAGCCGTTTATGGTCGCGAGTGAGTCCTTATCCGCCGTATTATGTGCCGCAGAAAAATCTTGTCGGTCACGCGATTTTTGTTCATTGGCCCCACGGAAACCCGATCCCCGGCACGGAACTCAATGTCATTCCCAACGTCGGAAAAATACGGTTTATTCATTAGAAATATTTGATCGCCGAATTTTTGCCGCGAATACACGAGATTATTATGAAGATTTAAAATTTGCGTCAATCTATCAAGTCTGGTGATAAATATCTTCGTGTTTTTTCGCGGTGTTTGTGGATTGTAAAAATTATTTGTTTATACTTGTATTGTAAAAAATTATGAACACTAAAATATGAGAATTACGCTAAAAGCAAAGCCGAAATCATAATTTAGACAAAATTATTTTGTAATTTACACAATACAATTAAAAAAATTACAATATATTACTATTTTTATCTATTCAATTAGGAAAGTTATGATCATGGGCTGTGGTAAACCGACTACAATTGCCGAATTATTCGCTATGGCAAATTCGATAGAAGAATTGATCGCGTTGGCTGCAAAGTATGGGATATATCTTCCTCCCGGTATGATTCAGGGATTGAACGATGTCGGGGATGGCGGCGTATCTAATAGTATAGGTGGCTGGACTATGGGAGTCAGTGGTACTGATGGTTACGATTCTGGCTGGACTATGGGAGTCAGTGGTACTGATGGTTACGATTCTGACTGGACTATGGATACTTCGGATGATGCTAACGATGTAAATGTTACTCCTGACGATGACAAAGCCGGAACAGAACATAGTGGATTTAATCCTGATTCCATGGAAGCACAAGCTACATCTGTTTATTCATCAGATGAGTATTACACAACAGTGAATACAGAGATAAATACACATACAGAAGTAAATATCTCTAACTTTGAGACGCAAGTGACGATTGATAACCCTCCACCCGGTGGAACCGTTGACCCGGCTCTGGCATTAGGTGTTTTTGCAGCTGGTGCTGCGAAAACCTTAAAGGATGTTGCGGGCGCACTTGTAGATATGTATAATAAAATTAAAGAACGTGATTAAATCATAATGAGTATATCCAATTTTTCGAAACAAGTGAATGATTTACTTTCTACTATCGAAAACCTCCCTGTTGGTGTAAGCGGTTTGCCAGTAGAATATGTCAAGACCGAGTTTGATCGGTTTTCCCAACTTGTGAAGTCACGGAACGTTACTCGCAAGCCGGGTGAAAAACTGCCGCGGGCTACGGAAACACGTCCATATCGGTTTTGCGTACAAGATGTTGTTATGGCGATTTGGACGATGGCTCATCGTAAAGATCAAGAGGATATTTTCGTCGAGGTGTTTCTTTCAAGCGAAGTCTATGAAAAAGAAACCCGGCAGACTGGCTTCTATGATAAATTCGCCGGAGCAACCGCTGCGCTGCTTATGATTCTATCGGAAGCTTATCGGGTCGGGATTCCGCTTCGTATTTCCTTTGGTAAAACCGTTGAAAAGGGACGTATTCCCTTCGATGTGATCCGGCTTGCCTTAAAAAACAACATTTTTTTGAGAAACATTCCAGAAGGAAAAATTAATCCTGATGAGGGTAGGGGGCTTTATCTCGCCTTAACAGGTTTTTCCAAAGAATTTCGAAACAAAATTGATGAACTTCATAAACAAGGCTTGATGTCCGGCGAACGGGTTGCCTATACGATACATCATGGTATTTGGTCTCTCGAGGAAGTTGAGGGAATTATCACATGTAGTCCCTATCCTGATTTAGTGCTTTCAGGGGACGCCGTCCCGGAATACCATCATTTTTACAAACATGTCATAACACAATCCCGAATGGCTCTCTTGGGAGGTTTATTGGATCGTACTTTATTAAACCGAGATGATACGGTGGATGAAAGAGTTAAGACAAAGGGGTTGGATGTTGAAGACGATGAACGTAATTTGACAATTTGTACAAATTCCCAATGGTATAGCCGTGAATACGTTCTTAATAAGAGTCAGATTCCTGATAAACTTGTTTTTCCTGATTGGGAGTGTGTGCGTTTGCAACTTGAACCGGGGCAGCGATTATCCGTGCTGTTACGTCCGCGAGTCGCAATATCTATACAAACACATCTTGAAGAGGATATAGAATTGGCTGCAAGCCAGATAAGAAATGAAAAGATAGATGCGGTCGCTATTGCTATTCCATTTGATTTTCATGATTTATCACCCGAAAAACAAAAACATTTCAAAGAACTTGCCGCAACAAAAAATGTCACGCTTATGATTTGTCCTGAATCCACAAAATCATTAGATCAACAAGCTCAAAAGAAAATGGCGGCAAGTCGAATTAAAAAAGACTAAATTGTGTACTCAACGTGAATTAATAAGATATTATCATGCCCACATTCAAAATTTATATCATTCCCCGAGAAGATTGGAATCCAAAAGAATTAACAGTAACGCACGCGGCAAATAATACTTTCCGCCAATTGTTGTATGATTGTAAGATTCAGCGGCGACGAATCGCAAAGGGAACCAACCTCGAAGCGGAACGACTACGTTATTCAACATATTTTGCGGAAATTGAAAATAAACTCTATGAGATTGGTGAAGAAGTACAATCCGTTGAAAAAGAGTCTTTCAAAAATATCTGGCAACAAAAAAAGATGCCATTTATTTGCCCATCAAAAACTCATCGTGAATGCTATTTTGAGATGATTGTTTCCGCTCATGTTGAAAGGATTGCGCAACAAAATAATCTCAATGCAAGTTTTACATCTTCGCAGAGTCATTATGCGATCAATCCCTATGGTTTGGGAACTGCCTTGTTTCCTCCCGAATCTTTGGACGAACATATTCAATATTTGGAAAAATTCAAAGATTTGATTTTATCACAACATAATGAATTGCAGGATGTTATTAAACAACGTTTGAAATTGATAAAAGACATTCAAAATATTGGAGCCGGATTATTGGAAGTCATGGAAGATTTAGATAATGCCCCAATTGTTCATGGGACATTGACTCTAAAAAGAAACGAAAATACAAAAAAAGAAATAACACCAGAAATTTCTTATGCTGATCTACCCGTTACCGAGACACTAAAGGGGCGACAGAAAATGATCGAACGTCTTTCATTGGAAATCGAAAAATCCTTACCTGTTAATGGTAAGATCAATATGTCAAATCAACCACATGAAGTCAGTAGTACGGTTTTGGGACGTTTTTTATTTAAAAACGATTCTAAAGATTCAGGAAATATCCGTATCGTTTATGCGGATGGTTCGGAAGCCAAACCTTTTCCTTTAAGAATGCTTGTCGAACCAACCGAACAAACAACACCGGAATTGTTTGTATTATCGACTGCCTTGATGAGTATGCGTCACTTGGAATTAGATTCGATTGTTGATTGGGCATGGTATCGAAATAAAGAAGTTTCTCAAACACGTCCTTTGGCGGAGTCGGATGAATTTTGCTTTCAATATTCGATAAAACAAATTGAGGAACTTTACAAGGCATATGAAGGTAAACCGGTATTACTCAAAATGTATCATACTGGTTTCGAACCGGCGGTTATAGGTTTTTATCGTGCTTTAGTATTGGAATTATCGAGTTTCCATCGACGGGGATGGTTGCAGGTAAATCCGTACTATTATCGTGGTGCAACAAATTTTCAACCAGATGAAGTTATTTGGCAATAGGAGGATTTTATGGGACGCGAATGGAAATGTATCTGCAAAGACTGTGGACAAGAATTTTCGTACAGTAATACGAAGTACGAAACAGGTTTGGTACGTGGATGGTCGCGTCCGGAACGATGTGACAATTGTCGCGCTCAACATGCACGCGAAATTCAGTCAATCGGGCAACCTTTTTATAAAGTGAAAACGCTTCGCCCGATTACTGATCCTAAAAAGCTTACGAGCGACTTGGGACGCTTTGACCGTGCTGACAGACCCCACGAGATTGTGGAAATTCTGCCGAAGCCGATTGATCCTGATAAATTCGGTATCAAAGATGATCGCATTGTTGAACTGTTTCATTTTTTCAAACAAGACCCCGGATTACAGGTTGTTGTCATTGTGGGACCGACTGGTTCAGGAAAAAGTACATATTTTCCTTATCGCCTTGTTGAACTCCCGACAAATTACAAAGATTCTAATAGTGAAATACGAGATCAATACTGGACGGTTCCTATTGAAACAGATGAGGATTTACAAATTGCCCAATCAGAAATTCACCATACAATTTTATGTAAGGGAGTCCATCGACACTACACATATAAGCCGGACGATCTCAGAACGGAAACGCATGAAGTTTCCGGGAAAAATGGTCTTGATCGGAAATTATTCCACCGTTATGGTCAAATTGTTGTCACTCAACCAAGAATTCAGGCAACACGTAATATTCCTGATTTTATTGCGAGAGCAATGATGGGGTGTTCTTTGGGTGCCGGTCATGATATTGGTTTTCGTCATTCCGGTTCTCCTAACTCCGATTGGAGTAGCAAACTGGCATTTGTTACGGATGGAACGCTTATCAATTGGCTTTCAAAAGGTGAATTGGACAAAATCAATACAGTAATGATTGATGAAGCTCATGAAAGAAGTCTTAATATTGATATTATTATCGGATTACTGACACAATTGTTGCCAAGATATCCTCGCTTGAAATTGATTATTGCCAGTGCGACAATCTCTGCCGACAAATTTATTAATCATTTCAATAAATATTTACCGCAACGATATGATGTAAAAGGTAATCTGTTACCAAATTGTAGATTCATAGAATTCGAGGGAAAGAGCTTCAAAGTTACTCCGCATTTCCGTCGTGTTGATGAAAAGATTCTTGATTATTTTCGATCTGATTTATCAAGCACATCGGATGGCATTTCACGTTGGGAAGGACGCCATAAGAATCCCAATGAAATGTACCAACACGTTGCCAAGAAAGCGGTAGAGATACTCCGCGCCATGTATGATACCACTTCTGATGGGGGATATTTGATTGATCATACAGGTGAAAAAATTGATATGACAGAACGGCAAGGCGATATTCTTGGTTTTTTACATGGCGAAGTTCCCATTCAAAATTGTTGTAAACAGATTGAAAAAGATGTTCAAGAAATTTTAGATGACAATGGTGTCAATGTATTTACATTGGTTAGTAACAAAAATGATGAAGATGAAAAAGAGAACCAGGATTCAAAATGTTCAGAAGAAAAAGTTCCGTTTCGTGCATTGCCTCTGTACACTACATTATCGCAAAACGAGCAAGATGAGGCATTAAAGGAAAGAGAACAACCTGATGAAAAATTACGACAGGCTATTACTCTACAATTAGAAAAAATGATCACCCAATCTCAAAATTCCGGTGATATTTTAGCAATCCTAAACAATGCCGGGCAGATTTATAATTTATGTAACTCACTAGAACGTCAATTTGATATGCCCACGATTAAAATTGATGATACAACACAACCCAATCCATTGTATAAAAAAATAAAATTTATACCTTGGTTTACACCGGAAACCGCACATCAACTTTTTGAAACGATGCCGGAAAGAGCGAGCTTAATCATTCCGCCACCTGAGTCTGGAATGATTCGGGTCGTTATTTCCACCAATCGTCATCGTAATCAACTCTCTCTACATGAATTTCCTTACGTTATCGAACTTCCTCCGCAAGAACGCCGAGTTGTTGTTTCAACAAATGTTGCAGAAACTTCACTTACGATTCATGGTATTTTACATGTGGTGGATTGTGGATTAATTAATCAAAGCAAATGGGATAGTATTACGCAAACGAGTGCTGTATCTCCTATTTTGCAAAGCCGGGCAGGTTGTAAGCAACGTTGGGGGCGTGCAGGAAGACTTCAAGCCGGGGATGCCTGGCTTCTTTATACGGAAGAACAATTTGGTAAAGAACCAGAGGAAGAAAATCCCAATGCTCCTGATTTGGCGCGATGTTTCGATTACTATTCATGTCCAGAGATTTCCCGCTCACCATTGGAACAGGTATTATTGACCGCTAAAAAATCTGGTGTTGAAAATTTACATCCAGAACAATTTCCGTGGCTTGATCCTCCTGACATAGCAGAACTTGAACGTTCTCACCGTAATTTAGAAAAGAAAGGTGCTCTTGATACAGATGGAGACGTTACGGAACACGGTCTTGAACTCGGTAATATGCAAAATGACATCAATGTCGGTAATATGCTCATTGTTGCAGATCGGTTTTCGTGTGTCATCGAAATGAGTGCTATTATTGCCGTTGGTAGTGCCAAAAATGGTAAAGGGCTGAGATCGTTGTTTGTCTATGATAAACAATGGGACGATTATACAAAACGACAAATACAGAATCGACATAAAATAATTATCAATAGTTGCAAAGATGATCTTGATGTTGCATTAAAATTATTTGCATCTTGGGAGAAAATCGTTTCAATTGGTCAAAACTTTATAAAACTTGTTCAGTATTTGTTACACAAAACAGGTAATATAATTGACAATATTTACAATGAATCTAAAGAAGAGACGCCAATACGAAAAATAATTGACAATTTTTATAACACACCCAATGAAGCGTTGTTTGATCAATTAGTGGAGGACTTGCTGAATAACATTGCTGAATCAAAACAAAAACGTGATATACAAGCAGTAGTTTTATCTTACCTCACGACTTATAATGAATTTCGTAAAAATATTATCTTATGGAAAACAATACTTCATTTATGGGCTTTGCCAATTATCTGGAAAGAATGTATTACTAAAGAAATCTCAAAAGATAATGAAGAATTACAATCAATATTATCTGAACTCATTAGTTGTGATAATGTCGAAGATATTTGGAGACTCATTCAACAATTGAAAGATTTTGAATATTTAACTTATAGTTCTGTTCTTAATAATTTACCATTAGTACTAGCAGAAGCATGGGCAAAAAGTTATTATATTGATGTGGATACCTTTTTAGAAGTGGTTACAAAACGTAATGAAATGCTCACACCTTTTGAATCGCATAAGAAAGGTGATGAGTATCGATGTATTGATCTTTCCCGTAATGATAGGTTACGTGTATTATTTGCTTATTGTTTACCGAATAATATGTACAGGAGTAAAAATAATGAAAAAACATGTGTTCCCTTATTGCCCAATTTGGGTTCAGAGGAACTTGACTTTGAATTAGATGACATTTCATGTTGCAACGGACAAAATCTTGATATCTTCATTTGTTACGCACGTCGTTCATTACAAGGAAATAATGGTAGTCAAAGATTGTTTGCTTCATTTATTGTTCGTTTACCGGAGCAAGAAAAGGATATATTATGTAATATAGATAATCCCTTTCATAAAATATCACACGCTCGTCTTGTTCGATTTATTTCTGAATCATGTTGCCGCGATATGAAATTGGGAAATAATTTAATTATCGACCAAATTTTCCCGCCTGGAGCACAATGTGATGTTGAAATTATTGAATCTATTTGCAACAGTAATTGGCGAGTTAAAGCATCATTACCAACAGAAATACCGGGTGAAATTGAAATACGGAATCGCCGGGCTTTGGATGGGGAACAAGTATCACTGATGGAAGACGTTATTATTACTTCATCAATAAATGACGAAGAGTCTGACGGGATGCTTTTATCGGATTATCTCAGAACATTAAAAGCCGGAACGGCAATAGAAGAATCAATTGGGTTGATTGAAGCTCCTCAATGGGAGAACATGTTTGCATCAACGGAACTAACCGACGATAATATCCCTAATACCCTTATTCAAGCGGATTTATTGATTTCGAAACAACTTTCGAATCGTTCTATTGTGGAATTTGATGGAATATTATTATCAACTGATCCTTCTATTGAGTTGGGGAAGGTTCTTAAGACGGAGGTGATTCAAAGTGAATTGTTGGACAATGGTACGCTCAAACCATATTTCAAATATCCGATGCCTCCCGACGAGTTTATCAAATTTTCTACCGTTCAAGCAGAAAATTTCAAGATTGGAAATATATTTGATATGGTTGTTTGTCGAGTCGAAAATCTGCTATTTAGTAGCGATACTCTACTGATAGCACGGGAAAAAATCACTGGCTATGAAGTAAAGTTTTCCGCAGAAGATTTGTCGTTCTATCGTTTAGGTATCGTTCCAAATTTACTTATAAATTATCTTCCGCCAGGCAGCGAGTTTAAAGCCAAACTAATTCAGATTGATCCAGAGACCAGCCAGTTAAAAATGACAACACACCATGTTTATTCGCAACTTTTTCCTGATCCCCAAGTTCTTCTAGGTAAACAACGAATTAAATTTATTTATTCTGACTCGTTCGTACAAATACTTACCGATGAATCTCCTGAAAAACAAGGATTTCTTCTTTTGGCAAACATTCGGAATCTGTCAGATGAGTTTGTATTCGGCGGTGAAAGTATTGCAAATATATCGTTGCCAAATAGAACAATTGAATCTTGGATGCAAGATGTCAACAAACCTGAAGAATTGACCAATGGCGATGATTCAAAAATACGATATGACAAACCAATTCCAGAAAATTTGATGATGAAATGGTTATCAAACATTATTAATCAAGATATTCCCAATGATAGTAAAAGATTCGCGACGACAGCAATTTTTAACCTTTATCTGCGATCTAACCAGTTACGAGGAATTAGCCAACAGGAATTTAGTCGTCTTGAAGACATTATTGGTAAAATTGTAATTGCAAAAGTGCTAGAAAGTAACTCATCAGGATTGAAGTTATCAATATCCGATTATCCTGATACCAATGTATGGATGTCAAAAAACGAATATTCTTGGTTTGGTTGTGAAGATTTTGCAATAGGTGCAGGTATACAGGTAAAAGTGTTAGACGTTGATTATTCACGGTTGCCAGTGCAAATTAATGTTTCTCGAAAAGGTGTAGTTACATGTCCGATAAATACATCTGAAGTCGGTAAACTTGTAACTTGTCGAATTGTTAGCATTAAAGACAATGGTGCTATGCTGATGATAAAACTAGAAAAAAATGTACGTGGATGGGTTTATTGGAATAATCTAGTTCAATTACCTTATGAACGTGACATCAAAAAAATTGGGGCAGAATTTGGTGCAATAATAAAAAAGATAGATATTGATCGGGACCAAATTGAGGTATCCCGATGGTCTCTATTTCAATGCCTATTACACGATTTGTGTGGAGAAGTAACATTATCGACAGATGGGGATCAAGTTATTAACGAACAAAAAGATCGTAATGAGGCTATTGTTTTATGTGGTAAAATTTATAGTATTGAAGAGAAAGGAATGAAAATTGAACTTGCTCCCAATATTATTGCTTGGATGCCAAAATTTGAAAATTCCTATCCAGCCGAGAATTGGCAAATTGGAGATTTAATTGAGGTAGTATTAATGCCAAGGCGTAACAATGACCCAGAGCATAATATCTGGGTAAGTCGCAGACGGTATCCATGGTGTCAAGAATTTTCCCTTACCGGAGAACTTGGATTATTTTTTGGACCAAGACATGGCAATATCGAAAAAATAAAAAAAGAAATACTAGGATGGGGTTCTATGATTTCTTTAGGACGAGACCCAAATAATAAAACACAATTGGTTTTAGCCGAAAATGAAGCATGTTTTCATGAATTTATGGAACAATTAACACTTCTAGCAAACAGCAGTAGGTGTGATTTGTTGCCAATTGGACAATTACCCAAGCGGACAAGTCCGCAGAATCTCTGCGATTTAAATCTGTCCGATTCTATTAGGAATGGTTGAATAGTATTTTGTACAATCCTACTAATTTCAAAGTTAGTTTTGTCAGAATTTGCTAAAATAGAACAAACTGACAATTTAAAATTTTTCAAAACCTTTATTTTATCGTATCTCTAAAAATTACTATATTACTCCTTATAAAGAAGATTTTACCGTCGTTTTATTCTTAAGATTTAATTGGGCAGCATAAACAGTTTGAATCAATGAAATTTAGAAAGCATCCTATGCAATATCGATCATTCACACGCGACAAGTTACAAGTTTCGGCTCTTGGGTTTGGATGTATGAGATTGCCGCTTCTTCAAAGCGGTAAGCCAAGTTACAGAGAATCTATTCGTATTTTGCAATACGGAATTGATCATGGAATCAATTACATCGACACGGCTGTTCCTTATCACAATGGTGAAAGCGAAGTGATTGTCGGCAAAGCGTTACAAAACGGTTATCGCGAAAAAGTTTTGTTGGCGACCAAATTTCCGACTTGGGCGGCGGAAAAAAAGAGCGATTTAGATAAAATTCTCAATGAACAACTGACTAAATTGCAAACCGATTGCATCGACGTTTATTTGTTACATTGTCTTCAGAAAAGTTATTGGGGGATCGTGCAAAAACTTGAAATGTACGATTGGTTGATAACAAAACGCAAACAAGGAAAAATACGTTATTTGGCGTTTTCTTTTCACGATGAATTTGCGTTATTCCGTGAAATCGTCGATGCGTATGATTGGGATGTTTGCCAGATTCAATACAATTATGTCAACGAAAATGTGCAAGCCGGAACAGCCGGGCTTCAATATGCGGCGCAGAAAGGTTTAGCTGTCGTCATTATGGAGCCGCTATTCGGCGGAACGTTGGCAAATCCCGTCGGAAAATTAGGAGAGGTGTGGAAGAAAAGCAAGCAGAATCCGGTTGATCTTGCTCTTCGTTGGCTTTGGGACAAACCAGAAATTTCATTAGTTTTGAGCGGAATGTCGAACATGGAACAAACGGTTCAAAACGTTGAAATTGCCGAAAAAAGCGGCGTCGGAACACTTACTGATGTTGAAAAATCCGTCATTGCTGAAGCTCAAAAAATATACGACGAAACCTTGCCGATTAAATGCACGAAATGTAAGTATTGCGTACCGTGTCCGTTTGAAGTGGATATTCCGTATAATTTTGAATTGTATAACAATATGATTGCAATACCGGGCAACAACAATCCCAAAACGCTTGCGAAAAATCTTTACGCAATGCTCGATAGGGAACACCGCGCGGGAAATTGCAAAGATTGCGGTCAATGCGAACAGAAATGTCCGCAACATCTTTCGATTCGTAAAAATTTAAAATTAATTACCGAAACGTTTAATTAAAACGAACAGTGCGTTTAGTTGCGTTAATAAAAATGGTTACTATTCAATCGCTCAAATCACATAAATCCGTACTGGGCAATGGGTAGCTACAGTCGATTTTACCGAAAATATCATCATCGTCATTCTTGTTTATCAAGTTTCCCTTATTAGTCCGAATTGCACCACCAATATGCGCCCTTATTTTCGTTCCATTGTTTTGATAAAAATTCAGGATCTAAAAAATAAGGGCGTTATTTGGGGGCTTTGTCGGCTACTAAGGGAAAATTGATAAATAAGGATTGCAATAATAAAGCATTTCGGGACGGATAATTATGCAGTTGCCCGATACGGATTTATGTGATTTGGACGAATGAGTCATTTTTTTGAGAGCACAAAACAAACGAAAATTGTATTTGAACCTTTTTCGTATAGCTCGTACTCTCAAAAACATACCCGTGAACGATTACAGAACATTTCGTACTCAATTCGCAGCGATTGCAGATAAAATACTACGGCGATAGTCAAAAATCACGGTGAATTTTTAACAACAAGAACGGTGATATTCGCGCCGGAAACGGCTTCCTGAATATGTGACGCAAAGAGTTCGGCGATTTGAAGGGCGTTACCGGAAAGCGCGGGCGAGATTTTTTCCTGTAAAAACGGCGGAGAAAAAAGCGCGTTCAAAATTTTATCGTTGCGGTGATGTGAATCTTTTGCAAAATGAACCGCGACGATTCCCTCTTGTGCCTGAAGCCGTAAAATACGAAACTCGCTCAATTCCGGCTTCATGTCGTCGAAATCGTGATCCATTCGTTGAATCGTCGGATGTTGCGACGATTTGGCGCGAGCAAAAGTTGTAAGCGGTGTGACCTGAAAATCAGCGTTGTTACCAATACATTCCATTGTTGGTTCAAGAACGTTCTGAAAACGAAACAACACAAACGAACCGCCGCACGACAGCCGTAATTGCGATTTCGCCTTATCGAGAATCGCAAACATCATTTCAAACGGCTTTTTTTCCGCCTGCTGCGCAAACGCGATGTCTTCGAGTTCCTGAATAATTTGTCTGTCGGAATGTTTGTAACGCGGTAAATTTTTGATTTCCGTTTGCAACATGACCATCCGCATTTGTGATTCAACGCTGGGAATATTTTCGGCGGTCGAAACTAACGTAATCAGCGTTTTTTCCGGCGAGATATTTTGCCAATCGTAAAACGTCGCCGCAAGCGGCTGTGGATGCGATATTGTTCCCGCAATTTGCCACGATTCGCCGCTTTTGACTTTGGAATGCGGAAGTTGATTTCGCATAAAATGTTCCGCATCGGTCAGTTGCCGCTTGAGAATCATTCCATCATAACCTTCGCGGAGCAACATTTTACGTTCTAATTCAATCGCAATCCGTCCGGCGACAATTTCAAGCAGATTGAGCGCGACAGAATCAAAATCAAGACGCGAATTTGAGAAAAACCAAATCGTTCCGTGAATCGTTGTGGACGACGATACCGGAACGCAAACCGACGTGTTGAAATTATCCGGCGGATTCCAACGTTCCACAATAAAATCATCATCGTGAAGAATAACCGCATGACCAAGCATCGCTTCCAAATCGGCAAGCGTAGAATAAAGTTGGCGGGGCGGCTCAATGAGACGCTCTTCCGGTAGTCCCCAGATTGACCGTAGTTTCAGAAGAGACGTCTCATGATCCAGTAAATAAAGAGCCGCCGCGTCACAATGACATGCTTTTGCCCCGTTACGAAGAATAGTTTCAAGTTGTTGTGCCAGCCCGTAATTTTTTTGGTCGTGAAATGTGAGTTGGACATTCGCAGCAAGTTCCGCCTCGCGCTGACGTAACGCGGATTGCCATTGATACGATTCGCAAATCAAATCGGCAATCGCTCTTGCCAAAGTTTCCACATCGCGTTCCGGTAACAATGAAACAGATGTCAAATTTCTTGCCACGCCCATCATGTAAACCGGCGAATCTTTACCCGCTTTAATCGGAAAGGTTACATAACATTCCCGCAACGGCGTTCCCGGTCTGGCAAACCGGAGATGATAGCCCGTGACTTTCAAAAACGCTTGTGATAATTCAGGAAGCGAACTCAAAAAAAGCGGGGATTCGTGTTCTGTCTCTGTGTTTTCGACAGGAAACGTTTTGATGTTTTTTTCGTAAAAGTTGTGAGGCATCTTAAAATCCAAACACTCTGCCATTTCGGAAAATCAGGACACTTCCCTGCCTTTTACAGCTGTATCGTCTTTTCGGCGTCCGGTCGAATGACGATTTCCTTGCTACCATTGAAGGAATCGGCTTGCTGAAATGAAAAGCCAATTCGATTTGAGAAAACGCATGATGTTCGTAATCCATGCGAATTTTCGGTTCTCATTGTTTGTCAGAATGTGCGGGTTAAACGAGGTAAAGATTTTTCTGTGAAGCGGAGAATTGTCGTATAACGAATGAGTCTTACATTTTTCAAAAGTGGTATTATTATACTTGACGTAAAAATAGGTAACTGTTCACGGGGTATTCACAACATTGGATTTTATGTTTGTTTAAATTATATACTCTGCCCATTTGGGTGTGATTTTTCTAAAGAATAT
>JAIRYX010000114.1 GCA_031267635.1 Planctomycetaceae bacterium | reverse complement strand
TCGCGGTCGCGTTGTTTGCGCATTTCACGCGGGTAATTTTCCAAATCGGTCGGCGCGCCGTCGCCGGGTTTCCACGTGCTTTCGTCCAGCCGCCAAGGACGAGTTTTCAAATAATCACTCATAAAACGCAGTTTGTCCGGCGTTTCCGCCATGATCTCCTTTGCCAATTTCATTTGCTCCGGCGTGAGTAACGCTTCAATCTCCTTTTGTCCGCGAATTGTCAGCGAAACAATTTTGTCTAATACTTCTTTGTTCAACTCTGTACCTTCCATTTGAAAAATTAACGGCAAACGTTCTTTGTTTAATTTTTCAACAATCGCATTGGCTTTTTCTTTTTGCTCGTCAGTAAGATGAAGCGTCGCAAGATTATCCACGCTTAACGCGCCGCCGTATGTTCCGCCGAGTTGCTGAAAGTTGTATTTATTGAATTGCTGTATTGTCTCTTCGGAAAAAGTTTCTTTCATCAGAGTTTGCGACATTTCATTGACTTTTTTCAGCATTTGAGAATAATCTTTCGCCACTTCATTGGCTTTTTCCAAGGAAAGCTTTTCAAAATTACCATACTTTTTTTCTAATTCTTCTCCAAGCGGTTGCATCATTTCGGTCAATTTTTTCTCAAGCTTGTCGGTTTGTTCCTGCGTGATTCCCCAACTTTTTCGGGCTTCGCTATCAATCAACATTAAAGAAATGCTCGGCGGAGCCATTCCTTGCGCGATACCCCCCATCAATCGTGTTTGTTGCCAATCTTCTTCGCTTATGCCACCCGGCGGTTGCTCATTCAATTGCGCGGCAACGTTTTGCCCTAACATTCCGCTCAATGAAATCAAAACGGCAATCAGGAATAAATTTTTTAATAATTGATGTCGCATTACTGTATCTCCATTTGAAAGTTTTTTAGAAAAAATTAACGATAGACTTGTTCAATCATAGACTTGTTCAATTATGGATTGTTACAAAAAAAGAACGAAAAATAAGGGAATAAGGACGCATATTGGCGTCATTCGGGCGACTAAGGGAATTTTATAAATAAGGGCGGCAATAATAAAATCTTTCGGTAAAATTGACTGTCACTACCCAGTTGACCCATGCGGATTTATTGGGCTTGGGCAACTGAATAGTTACAGTATTTTATAAATCAAGTCCTTCCCTAAATGTGACCGTTGAAAATCTGGACTTACGAATATTTTTGAGGAGGTTTTGGGAAGTTTCCGTTACTCTTCAAGACTTCATATCACGCGCCGAATTTCCCAAGCCGTCCGGCATGCGCCATCGCGAGCGGCATGATATATTTTGCTTCGAACTGTCCGAGTCCGCCCAGAAGCGCCTGCGATTCACCGTAAGCGTCGGCGGCGTCGGTTCGGGCAAGATCGGAAACAATCAGCGTCGGCACTGGGTGAAAACTATGCGACGCCATTTTTGCGGGCGTGCTGTGGTCGCCGGTGACAACAAGACACGCTGGTTTTAATGCTGCAATACGCGGCATAACTTTGTCGAGTTCTTCAACCATTTTGACTTTCGCGTCGAAATCGCCGTCTTCGCCGCGGCTGTCGGTGTATTTGAAATGCAGGAAGAAAAAATCGTAATCGTTGTAATTTTTTTCCAGCAAATCGACTTCTTCTTGTAGTGTCGCCGGTTTGCCGACCACTTCCATTCCGACCAAACTTGCCAAACCTTTATACATAGGATAAACCGCGATAGCGGCGGCTTTCAATCCGTACAATTCCTCGTAACTCGGCAATGTCGGACGTTTTGCAAATCCGCGCATCGTAAGACAATTCGCTTTCGGCTGATTCGCCAGAATTGTTTTCGCCTGATTGAAAAATTCTTTGGCGATTTCCGCCGTTTTTTTGCTTTCTTCGTCTTGAGCGACCGGAGCAAGCGGCAACGCTCCGGTGACTTGCGGATCGGTGTCGGCGACATTTCCGCCCAAACCTTCGCCGCGAAAAACCACAACAAAACGATGTTCCTTAACCGGCTCGACAAAAACTTCAACACCGGAAATTGTTACGGCACGGAGCAGTTTGACCACTTCCGCACTTTCTTCCGTTGGAATTCGCCCTGCGCGGCGGTCGGTGATTTTTCCGTCGGAACCAATCGTACAAAAGTTACATCGCACCGCAACATCTTTCGGTCCGCACGCAAAACCGATGCCCGCCGCTTCAAGTGCGCCGCGCCCGATAATGAATTGGAGCGGATCGTAACCGAACAACCCAAGATGTCCCGGTCCGCTTCCCGGCGTGATCCCCGGAAGAATCGGCTGCGACAACCCTTGAACGCCGACTTTCGCCAAAGCGTCGAGATTCGGCGTATTCGCGGTTTCCAGTTCCGTCTTTCCGCCCGGAGTCAACGGCAACCCGCCGATTCCGTCCGAAACGACCATGATAATTTTATTGTTATTTTTTTCAGCCAAGCTGATAATCAACTCGTGTAAATCCATGTTATCTCTCCATTTGTGAAAAAGGTGATTTTTAGCTTTGATAAAAGTTTTTGTTGATACAATTTTACTTCTCAATATCCACGCCGCATACAAATCGGCGCACACGCCTGAATTATTATACACTCTTTTTACCCAAAGAAAACAGACTTTTTTAGAGAAATATGCTCTCCCTGTTCTTCGCAAAATCCTCTTCCGTCCGCGTCGCATTTTTTCGGCGGCTCGCATGACATGCAAGAATCAACGCTCGCTGTCCCTCCGTGATCGCCGACTGCCCGCCCGTATGTTTCGCATTGACAAGCCACTCGCAAATCAATTGTTCCGACGTCTTCGGACGCAAGACGCGGCAATGATTAACGAATGATTAACGTTTGAAACAAAAAAAAGCAGAAATTATCCGTTTGTTCTATCCCGAAGATGACGTTTTGTGCCGGGTTTTGTTTGGGAAAATTCTTGAATTTCCGCCAAAATTTCCGACTCAATGCGAGTTTTCGGCTTGAGTCGCCAAGGGAGAAGAACGGTGAATGTGCTGCCAAGTCCGAGACGGCTTTCAACACTGATGTTGCCGTCAAGAAGTCGGCAAAGCTCCTTGACAATTGACAGTCCCAAGCCGGAACCGGAATATTCGCGTTTCATCGCATCGCCTTCGGTCATTGAGTTTTTACCTTGCCGAAATTTCTCAAAAATAATTCGTTTGTCCTCGTCCGAAATACCGACGCCGGTGTCAATCACTTTCATTTCGAGCATTGGTTCGTCATTGGAAAAAGGTTGCGGCGATTCGGGCAAACGACGATGGAAAGAATTAGTCGGATTTTGCGTTTCCGCATGAGCCGCAACAGCAGACACGCGACGCACCTGAACTTTGATTCGTCCGCCTTCAGGAGTGAATTTGATCGCGTTGGAAAGAAGATTGTTCAAAATTTGTTGCAATCGTGAAGCGTCTTGATGTAACGGTGGAAGATTAGGCGAAAGGTCGCATAAAATGTCAATATTTTTGTGGTCGCCGAGTGGTTTTGCCATATCGCATTGTGCCGCGACAATCGACGCGACAGGAAACGTACTCAACTGAATTTCAATCCGTCCCGACTCAATTTTTGCCATGTCAAGAATGTCGTTGATCATGTTGAGAAGCAGTTTTCCCGATTTGCTAATGTTTCCCACATACCGTTTTTGTTTATCGTCGAGCGAGTTAATTGACGCGAGAACGTCGCTGAAACCGATAATACTGTTGAGCGGCGTTCGCAATTCGTGACTCATGGTTGCCATGAAATCGCTTTTGATTCGGTTGGATTCGTAAAGCTGCACGTTGATTCGCGCCAGTTGATCAATTCGCTGGTCGAGTTCGGCGTTTGTTCCGCGTAATTTTTCTTGCGCGTTGAGGATGTGACGCACCGTGCGGTTAAACGCTAAAGCCAACGATTCAAATTCGTCGCCGGTGTGAAGGTCGGCGCGTTGCGAAACATCGCCGTGACTGATTGCGTCGCTGACATTCCGCAAATGCCGCAACGGTCGAATGATAATCAAACGAATAATAAGATAGAACGCCAGCATTGCAAGCGTCGCCGTGACAATAGATGCGACAAGAAGTTTCACCCAGTATTCCGTAGCAACTTTTTTCGACGGCGGATCGCTGATTGTTACTTCAATAATCCCGATTAAATCGCCTAATTCCATACGCGGCGATTTATCGCGATGACAAATAAGACAACTCGGCTGCGCCCATCGCGGTTCGTAATAATGATAACTTCCTTCGCTATCCAATTGTTGAACGAATACCGGCGGCTTCATTTCGGATTCCGGCAGCATATCGGCAAACGGCGCGACGGGCTTAATGTCGGGTAGCGTTGCAGACGGATCAAGGTTGGTCAAACCTTCGGCTTGCAGTCGTTTGATGTCGTCCTGATTGATGAGCGTGCTGTCATTTTCTGCGATTTCGGCGTCGGGCGAAACGCGAAAACGTTCCACAAGTTGCTCTTCGTATTCGTCGCGCGGCTGATTTTTCTGCGGAATTTGCAGCGAGAAATTCGGCGAGCGAATGACGCGGGTTCGCTGATTTCGACCGGAATCTTCACCGAGCAATTCCGTAATCGCTTTCCGAAAATCGTTTTGTACCGGATTATCGTTTCCCATCCGCAACGTCGGTTCACGAAACGCCGACGGATTGGGCAATGTCAACGAGTTCGGTGAATTTGGCGAAATCGTCGTTGCGGCGCCGCCGGAAAACTCCATTTCTGCGGTCGAATTAATATTTCGGACATGTTCAAACACAAGATGTTCTTTTGCCAACGACCTCGCCATCGTTTGATTTTGCGTCCGAATCAACGCTTCGGTTGCGCTCCAATAAAGCCAAAAACTGACGATAATCACCACCAACAGCGCAACTCCAAAAAAGAAAAGACATTTCAATTCGAGACTTGACTCAAATATCTGTTTGTCGTGATTTGGCAGTTGCGGCATGATTATTTTTCAGTTGGTTGAATGAAAAGAAAGTTTCTTTCCAGAGTTTCGTGAATTTACCTGTGAATATTGTTATTAACGATTCAAACGCTCACCCCAAAATAAATCCGTAACAGGACAACGGAATAATTATCATCAATTTTACCGGAAAATATTCTTATTACCACCCTTGAATTTTATAAATAAGGGCTGCCATAGTAATATTTTACGGATAACCAGTCAATAGAACCAGTCGATGGATACGTCGTCATTAAGATTGTTACCCTGTGCGGATTTATTTGGCTTGGGCAACGGAATAGCGACGGCAGACTGTACCGCTTTCCGATGTTTTTTGCTTTAGAGTTCTCTTTTCGCTTTTTCTTCAAGCAATCGCATTTGTTCGGCATAATTTTTCGACGCTCCAAAAATCGCTGTGCCGGCAACAAAAAGATTCGCACCGGCTTTCGCGCAATCGCTGATCGTTTGCGCGGATATTCCGCCGTCAACGGAAAGTAACGTATTCGACGGCGCGTGTTTTTTGAAGAACGCGATTTTTTCCAAGACGGTTTGATCAAATTTTTGTCCGCCGAAACCGGGCATCACGCCCATTGTCAAAATAAGATCTGCGTCGGAAAGAAACGGCGCGAGTGTTTCAACAGACGTCGGCGGATTATAAGCCATTCCCGCGGCGGCTCCTAATTGATGAATTTCCTCCAGGGCGGGGCGTGGATCATTCAGCGCTTCAATATGAATCGTTATCAAATCCGCGCCGGCTTTGCGAAACGCCCGCAAATATTTTTGCGGTTCGGATAACATCAGATGAACGTCAAGCGGTAATTCCGTCACTCGCCGCACCGCCTCCACCACCGGGACGCCGATACTCAAGTTCGGCACAAAGTGACCATCCATAATATCAAGATGCAAAATTTCCGCTCCCGCTTCCTCCACCGCGCGGATTTCCGTCGCAAGGTTCGCAAAATCCGCCGCCAAAAGCGACGGATTTATCAACGGGGATTTTTTAACGAGATCAGCAATCCAAGAGAATTGAGACACTTTTTGCACCTGCGACCCTTGCGAAGAGAACGTAATAACAACATCTTACCATTGTCGAAAGCAAGAAAACGTTGGACATTATCCTATCATATTTCCCGAAAAACACAAACGCCGCAGACAACGGCGACTTTCGCCGCCGCTCGCAACGGGAAGCTATTATGATTTTCCTGCTTGTTTCACATCTGGGGGGAGAAAGAATAAGCAGAAAAATTTTTCCCAAAAGCCGTTATGTCTTGTATTTTTTTTCACCATCATCTAAAATAGAAAAAATGTAGTCGCCATTTCCCGTTTCACTATTAAAACTGAAAGGACATTCAACATGAAAAAGACACTGTGCGTTTTGACGTTTTTGGCGGTTTGCCTGTCGTTTGCCGAAGCCGTTTTCGCGGACGAACCGGAAAAAATAAAACTTCTGATCATTGATGGTCAGAATAATCACAACTGGAAAGCTACAACACCGGTTCTCAAAGATATATACGAAAAATCCGGGCGATTTGTCGTCGATATCGCAACCTCGCCTGCAAAAGGCGAAGACATGAGCGGTTTCAAGCCGGATTTTGCAAAATACGGCGTGTTGGTGATGAATTACAACGGCGACTCTTGGACGAAAGAAACCAACGACGCATTTGAAAAATATGTGAGTAACGGAGGCGGACTCGTGAGCTATCACGCGGGCGATAATCCATTCCGCGACTGGAAAGAATACAACGAGATGATCGCAATCGGCGGTTGGGGCGGACGTAACGAAAACGACGGTCCCTATCTTTACGTTAAAAACGGCGAAGTTGTCCGTGATACCACTCCGGGTTCCGGCGGTCATCATGGTCCGCAAGTCGAATTTCTTATCGAAACATTCGCGCCGGATCATCCGATTATGAAAGGTCTTCCTAAAGCGTTTTTGCATTGCAAAGATGAATTGTACTGCAAATTACGCGGGCCGGCAAAAAATGTCGATATTCTCGGAACCGCGTTGGCAAAGGTCAACGAAGGCGGTACGGGAAACGACGAACCAATGCTGATGGCAATTACTTACGGTAAAGGTCGCGTCTTTCATACCACCTTGGGACACGACGTTCCTCAATGCAAATGCGTCGGGTTTCAAACAACGTTACTTCGCGGCAGCGAATGGGCGGCAATCGGCAGTGTAACGATTCCTTGCCCCGACGATTACCCGACAGCGGACAAAACCAGCGTTCGTCCGTAACCTTTAGGACAAATACGTAGGGGCAGACTTTCGTGTCTGCCCTAAGTTCTGGGCAGACGCAAGGAAATCATCGACAGACACATAAGTCTGCCCCTACGCCGAGATCAAAAAAGATCGCCGGAAATCCCAAAGAGCAATTCTTATCCCCAAAGTCCCTTTTGTCCCTTGTAGCCCGTCAAATAATCATCAGAAAACAACTTTTGATACACATATTTATTGAAAATTGTCCCCAAAATGGAAAAATTCTCTCGAGAGATAAAAAAAATCACACGAGAGATGAAACCTATCTCTCGAGAGATATGACAAAATCTCTCAAGAGATGAGACTTATCACACGAGAAATAAAAAAAATCACACGAGAGATGAAACCTGTCTCTCAAGAGAATATGACAAAATCTCTCAAGAGATGAGACTTATCACACGAGAAATGAAACCTATCACACGAGAGATAAAAAAAATCTCTCGAGTGTTTTTTTCGGAAAACAGACAAAAATCGGTTGCGTCCAAAGAGTATTTATTTACTAAACCCCTTATATATTAAAGACTTATGAACAATTTATCAGAAATCTTCAACATGTCGGTTACGACGTTTTTTGATGTTCTTAACCATGTAAACATGTTTTTTACCTCCCTTTCGGAGGTCAGCTTTCTGCCGGAAAGCGGAAACGGCGCTGTACTCGTACTCACTTCCGTATTCGCATTGGCGATGGTCGCAGTAACGCTCGGCGATGCCGCAGAAGGCGTCTTCGCCAACATTCGGCGGTGGCACGGTAGCATTGATGATCAGTTCAGCAACATCGACAATCTTGTCAACCTAATTACGGAATACCAAGCGGCATGGCAGGTACCGCCTCAGATGTTATCGGAGCTCACAAGCAACCGCGACCAATTGCAAACGCTGATCAACAAGTGCCGCACCAGTTCCGCTTCGACATTGGATCGTACTTTTCGTAGTACGTTGCTCAAATCGACGGTTGGTTACTGCCTGCTTCATGTTAAAGTATGGGCTTATGGTCAGTTTACCGCCGATGTTATGTCGGCGGACGACGTTCACTTGCTCGGTTTCCTGTTGCCCGGCGAACACGGCGGACCACATGCCCGCAAGGAAGCAACCGACGTAACGGCGGAAGTCAAAGTGAGCGTCATTAACGAAGACTTTATCCGTGTGGTGATTGATCAATCGGCGGGCGAAAACGCCGCGCAAGTTGTTCACGGATGGCCCACGGGCGTGCGGAATGCGTTGATTGTTATCATCGCCGACGACGGAAAAACGGAAGTTCTTCGCCGGATGACGACACGCCTGCACAACGATATTCAAATGCCCGAAGGTTCGCGCGGCAAACTGTTTATCATCAAGGCGTCTTTCCTCAAACATATCGACGACGAACCGCGATTCGGCAATGAACCGACATTTTCGATGCCGCTCACCACCGAAGATCTTGCGGCGGCACTTGACCGGCAGCATCACGAAGACGTCGAAGCCCAAATGAAGGAAGTAGAAATCCACCGCCAAGAAATCGAACGACTCCAGAATGAACTGAATGAGAAAAAGTAGTTTTACTGGAAGGACAATGGGGGACATGAAAGGGCAAAAGGAACAATGAAGGACAAAAGGGATACAAGGGACAAAAGAGTCTCAGTGTCCCCAAAGTCTTTCTTGTTCCTCATGTCCCTCTTGAGAATGAAAACCAAAATTTCACAATGTAAAAAGTAGGTAACTGTTCAGTTGCCATCAAAATTTACCGGAAAATATTATTATTGCCGCCCTTATTGATCTACAATTCCCTTAGTAGCTCGAATTGGCGCCCAAGTATGCGTCCCTTATTCCCTTATTTTTTACCACCAAGGCGACAAAGACGCACAGACGAAGACGCACCAAGGTTGTTCGTTATCAATCCTTTGTGCGGCTTTTTCGCCTTTGCGGTAAAAAAATAAGGGTATAAGGGCGTGTTTTGAGGGCTTTGTCGGCTACTAAGGGAAACTTGATAAATAAGAATAAGGGTTGCAATGGTAAAATCTTTCGGATAACTATTCAGACGCCGTGGGGATTGAATTGGTTTGAGGCAACTGAATAGTTACAAAAAATCAACGAACAATGCTTGGGCGGATTTTTAATGAACGCGCGTAACATGAGTCAATACAACGCGCCTTTAATAGCGAGATGAACGTTTATTATTTGCGTCTTTATGCTTTAATTTTTTACAAGGGCAAAACATAAAGCATCAAGGAAATTTTGAGAACCGATTTGTGCTACGAAAGACGCGGGTTTCATGATAAAAAACAGGGTAAACGTTCATGGTTTTTATTTTTCAAGAGCATGAATACAAAACCTCATTTCCACCTCATTTTCCGAACAAAACAACCTCAGTAGCAACAAGGACAATAAAAAAACAACCTCATTACCTCATTGTTTCTCGTTTTAATGAAGTAATGAGGTTGGTTTTGGGAGGGAAATTTTTGCTACTGAGGTTGTTTTGTTAAGAAAATTAGGTAAAAATGAGGTTTTGTATTTCATTCAATTTGAAAAAAAAATAAACCGTGATCGATTACAAAATAGGAGAACTAAACAATGTCTAAAAACAAATTTTGTCTGTATTGCGGATTAACGGGGATCGTTCTTTGTTCAGCGGTTTTTACTATGATTTCAGCAAATGATTCACAAAAATCAGCGGCTGATGATAAGCATCCGGCGCAACAAACAACGCTTCCTCCCGCAAAGATTTCTAACATTCCGTCCGGCAACCGCGCCGGCGAGCGAATAACATTAACCGTTAATAACATGGAGTATGCTTTTCATTGGTGTCCTGCGGGGACGTTTACAATGGGAAGTCCCGAATCGGAAACTGACAGATGGGGTGGTGAAACTCAACATCGTGTTACGCTCACCAAAGGATTTTGGATGCAGGAGACGGAGGTAACTCAAGAGCAATGGGAAAACGTGAAGGGAAGTAATCCGAGTCATTTTAAGGGAAATCGGCTTCCGGTGGAAAACGTTTCGTGGGATGATTGTCAATATTACCTACGAAAGCTGAACGCCCTTATTTCGTCGGATTATGAGTTTTCGTTACCAACGGAGGCGCAATGGGAATACGCTTGCCGTGCGGGAAGTACGACGGCTTATAGCTTTGGAGATTCGCGAGAACAATTGAAAGATTATGCGTGGTTTGGGGCGTATTTGACTGAATATGGTTTAACGGCGAGTTCCGGCAAGACAACAAATCCCGTTGGTCAAAAGAAAGCGAATGCTTGGGGTTTATATGATATGCACGGTAACGTATGGGAATGGTGCAACGATTTGTGGTGGCATGACGACTATCCGTCGGGAAGCGCAACCGATCCTATAGGGGCTAATAATGGCTCGTTCCGTGTGGGTCGCGGCGGGAGCTGGAACTACTACGCCTTGGGCTGCCGATCGGCGTTTCGGACTCGCATCGCACCAGCGCGCAGGGAATATGACTGGGGCTTGCGTCTTTCCTTAGTTGACAAAAGCAAGTAAATCTTCGCGGCGGTCCGCAACGTCGAAGGTGTTACTTCTACGTTGGGAAATAAAAATAACTTTGAATCGTTACAAAAAATTTTTAGCAGATTAAACCATCTCATGTCGTCCGATTTTTCCGCGCAACCGGATTTAGCTTTGGCAGAAGACGCTCATCTTGTGTCGCTGGTTCGTTGCGGTTCGCGCGAGGCGTTTGATGAAATTGATCGGCGGTATCGTAAACGGTTGTGTCGCTATTTATGTCGTCACACAAACGGCGCGGCGTATGCGGAGGAGATTGCGCAACAAACGCTTATCCGTGCGTTTGAAATGATTGAGCAATTAAAATTCGGTGAAAAAATCGGAGCGTGGCTCTATCGAATTGCCTATCGGCTGTTGGTGGACGATTCACGCCGAAAACGGAAACTATCCGCCGTAATCTCCGATTCGATTGCTGTTTCAAATCCGGCGGCGGATGCTCTTATTGCCGAAGAAGAAAAAGCGAGCATTTGGAAAATTGCTCGGCAAACGCTAACACAAGATGAATTTATTGCCATTGAATTGCGGTATGTCGAAGATTTTAATATTGCGGAAATTGCAAAAATCATGTCTCGCACGCAAATATCAGTGCGGGTCATTCTCTACCGCGCACGTAATCGGCTTTTGCCGCATTTGGCGGAGTTTAGCCAGAAAAATAATTTTCAGAAGCAACTCCCAGAAATTTTACCGGAATGATTGCAAAACCGACAAAATAAAGATATGATTGCATAGAACGTTTCTAAAATTTCGATTTAACGGCAAAGCCGTAAGACAGAGACCATGATAAAAGTAGTTTAAAGTTTTTTCGTTCGCGTTGATTAGAAACGTTATAGAACGATTCGCCAGTTTGCTGGAACATTTCAAATACAATAATTTATACAACGAGGTTTCAAGATGAAAATTCGTCAACTTTCTCTTTTTATTGAAAACAAACCGGGACATCTTCGTAAAGCGTGCCGATTGTTGGCTGACGCCGGAATTGATATTCGGTCGATGGCGCTTGCCGATACGGAACAATTCGGAATTTTACGTTTTATTATCAAAGACTGGCAGAAAGCGAAGCAAGTTTTTGAAAATGAAGGACTTGTAGTTCGTGAATCGGAATTGATTGCAGTGATGGTCGATGACCGTCCCGGCGGCTTGGCGGATTTGCTCGACGCGCTTGAAACGGCGAATCTGAATGTCGAATACATGTATGGTTTTGCATCGCGGCTGAAAAATAAAGCCGTTATGTTCTTCCGTTTCAACGACCCGAATAAAACATTGCAGCTTCTGAAAGAGCGAGGGATTGCAGTCGTTTCCAATGAGGAATTATTTACTGTGTAGTTCTTTGCTACAGAAAAAATAAACGGTCGTCGGTTTTTGACTTGGTAACATCATTTTGTAGCGTATAATTTTACCACACAGCGATTCAGTAAGCGTTGTGAATAACAAACTGCAAAAACAGGAGAAATGCGATGACGTGGTCGCAAGAAAAATTAATTGTTGTTCCGACAGACATGTCGGATTTTTCGTTTTGCGCGTTGAAAACGGCGTGTAAGATTGCAGAGCGTCGCGATTTAATTCGCGTGATCCATGTGATGTCGGTGTTAGAACCGATTGATCCGGAGGCGGCTTGGGTGATTGCGGACGAACCGATGCGTCTTGAACAGACTCGCAAAGAAGCGGAAGAATTTCTCATGTCGCACGATTGCGGTGATTTGCCGTTTGAAATCCGCGTTGGGAACGCGGGAACGGAAATTGCCGATTATGCTACCGAAATTCACGCCGGTTTGATTATCATACCGTCGCATGGTCGCGGGGTACTCACTCGACTATTGCTCGGCTCAACAACCGACCGCGTTGTGCATCTGTCGCCTTGTCCGGTTCTTGTTCTGAAAAAAGATAGCGCGAATGTTTGTTCTAAATCCGTAAATTAAGGATAAAATAGATTTAAGACGATCGCACTGTAGTACAAAGTCACTTAAATTCTCTTGGCACCAACAGGGTCGTTTGCGTTTTCCTTTTTGGGGTGAAAATTCCATTTCATGGGCTTCGCGTTTTGATTGTAAAATTCAAAGTAGCGACGGATTTTCACCTCAAGGGTCGCAACGGAATCAAAATCGCCACGCCATGCGTTTTATCTTCCCCAAAACATTTTCGCGTCGTTATGGATTTCACTCCGAAAGATTTTACTATTGCCGCCCTTATTTATAAAATTCCCTATAGTAGCCCGAATTGCACCACCAATATGCGCCCTTATTCCCTTATTTTTCGTTCAAATTGTTTGATACAAATCTATTATCTCAAAAATAAGGGCATAAGGGCGCGCTTGGGAGGGCTTTGTTGGCTACTAAGGAAAACTTGATAAATAAGGGCGGCAATAGCAAGTCTTTCGGTACAATAGGCAGTCACTCTACTGTTGCTCATTGCGGATGTATTTGGCTTGGGAAACTGACGCTATCGTTTTCTATTGTGTTTTCAAATATTGTTTCCAAGAAACATCAAATGTTTCTTGGATCATTTTTTTTCCTGCAACAGTCATTTTCAGTTTTGTTTTTTTTGAATCACTGAAAGAAGGATCGACAATAACTTTTGTAGGTAAATGTTCAATTCGGTCGCGTTCTTCTGGACTGGCGTCCGGCGGAGCGACAGAAACTTCGGATTTCGCAACCAAAACAACGTATTCGCCTTCGGGAACTCCAAGGTAATCGCCGTATGTTTGCATTTTAGCAATTCCGGTTTCATTTGTTGTTCCTGATACCGTCCATAAGTCGGACGTTTTGCTCGTTATCGGTTGCAAAATAACAGATGCTCCCGGCAGCGGCTCTCCGTTCATTTTGATTGTGATTTCACAAGGAACCAACTCAGGAAATCCTTCCGGTTTGGGTTTGGTGGGATTTTTACAGCCGCCCCCTAAAGTGAAAAAAAACAAACACATCGCTGTTATTACGACGTTCGGATAATGTAATTTCATAAAGAATCTTTTCTAAAGAACTCAAACCGTAAATAAATCTTTTTCTTCATCACGGTAATTATTCAGTTTCCGGTACGGACTTATTTGGTTTGAGCAACTGAATAATTACAAAAAAGATATTTTGTTTACAGTTCAAGTCAATTAAGTTGTAAAATTTATCAAAAATCTATCATTTACTGGAAGGACGATTTACTGTCAATTCAATACGTTTTGTTTTTGACGATACTTCGATATTTATTGGGCTTTTAGAATCGTTGATTGTATTAGGATCAATCAACGATTTCATCATAGGCATTCCCGATTTATCTTTTCCTGTTTCTTCGTCCGCTCCGATGATATAAACTTGATATGTTCCAGACGGAAGACCATCTGAATTCGAAATGGAACCGACTTTAAATGTTCCATCCGGTTGGATTTCACCGCGAGCGAGGAAATCTCCGGTTGAAAAACAAACTGTTCCAACCGTTAGCGGCGAATGATCGTCAGAAAATGTGACTTTACCGCTCACACCGACTTTATTACCGCATCCGATTAACAGAAAAGTCAGAAATATAAACGCCAAAAAAGAAGTAACTTTCATGAGAAAAACCAAAGAGTAAATAATGAATGAAAAACAATATTAAAGTCCATCGGAATAAATCTGATGGACACGATTTGTCATGACTATGGAGGAGTTACGCTTTTTCCGTCGTCAACACACGACATACTGTATAAAATAGGAAATATCGGCGTTGTTACACTAACGCTATGTACCGAGCCGTCGCCATAAAGAAAATTACAAATTCCAGAATGATAGCTACCGAAACCGTATCCGTTGAGCCAACGATTGGGAGAATCATAAGTGATACTGGAAGCAATCGGCATTTGTGTTCCATTCGGAATTGTGTTGTTGGAGTTGAAATCCTGAAGAACAGTTCTTCCCATTGGAGCTGTGCGCCAACCGCCGGAACTCAAATAGGTACAATCGCCGGAATTATTTTCCCATTCTGCTGTTCCTTGAGGTAAACATTGACCTAGTCTCGCCGACGGAATATGTTTTTCACCGATGACAAATTGATTTGAAGTTCCGTCACTCCAACGGGATATATCGTCGCGACATTCCCAATTTTGACGTCTGCTGGCGTCTTTAGTAACCGGCGCTCTTATCGGACCGGCGTGAGGCGGTCCATAATTACCGGCATTCGTACCGTCTGCAGTATCCCACCATTGACCGCCACCATTACCTCGACCTCGATCAATCAGATAGACAACCGCGTAATCCATTTGAGGACCAGGACCGGGTTCAGCCGCTTGACCGCCGGTGTTATCAAAGTTATCGGTTGTTATGGAACCTCCTCCGCCACGCCGTGTCGGACAACGGTAATAGGAAACCGATCCAAAACCTTTACGGTCATCGTCGGTTAAACGATTCGCTTCTGGAATGGAAGCGTCGCCTTTCCACCATTTGGAATCAATAGCGATCGTATCGTAATCTGCAGAACAGAGCCGACTGTAAAGCGACGTTTGTTCGACATAAGGGTACAGCAACCCCCAAAATGATGGGCGTCCAAGCCCGACCGCCGAAGGCGGCAATCCGTTACGAGCGTCATGAAAATTGTGAATCGCCAATCCCATTTGTTTCATGTGATTGTTGCACTGCATCCTTCGTGCTGCTTCGCGTGCCGCTTGAACAGCGGGAAGAAGAAGAGCAATCAAAATGCCGATGATTGCAATGACGACCAAAAGTTCCACAAGCGTAAATGCTTGATAGGAACGGGGATATCGTTCTTGTTCTTTTTGTTTCATAAGTTGATAGGTCATTTTCTTTCTTGCCTTTTATTAAAATTATTAAAATTTGAAAATAAGAAAAATCAGGATGATGAACAGTATCAATAAAAATCCCGACTTTTCTGTTTGTCTCAGACAAACCAATCAATAAGTTTTACTTTCTGCACCGTTAATTGATCCCATTGCTCCCCAAACGCCGTAACGTGAAATGCCACTTTTGACGGGAAGTTGATCTAAACCGTTTGTTTTCGCCGTTCCATTATCGTTCCACGAAGAACAATCAATCGTTTCAGAAATAAATGAAACAGAACCGTCAAACCGGGCTGTATTGACACCGGAAGTATGTCGGCTTGACGCACTGATCAGAACACGTCCAAGATCGGTACTTTGGGCGCAACTTGGGGAATTTGGCGGAAGAATCGTATTAAAAGCGGAATAATGAACACGACCATCCGCCCAATTACGTCCCGCCCATTCATCGGCGCGAGCAAATGTCGATTTCAATTTTGTAGAATCATTCGGGTCTTTTGCACCCAAACAAAGCGAAGGCGCTGTTGCTGCAGAGTTATTTGTCGCGTCGTTATTAACCAGAGAAGCGTCTCTCGCAATTGACGCTAAAACAGTGTTTGCTCCTGTAGAAATAACACGTTCAGAAATAGCAACTGTATTACTTGTTCCATCTGTTATTCCTCCGAGCGTTATCCATTTTAAACCGCAAGTGAATGCTCCGCGATTATTGACAAGCCAGCTTTTGTAATTTGCCGCATCTGGCTTTATCCAATTACTGCCGTCGTGAGTAAAACTGTCGATCCAATCTCCCCATGATACAGCAAGCGACGATGCACGATCTACTTTTTTGTTGGTGTCGGAAGGACAAAGTAAACTGACCACCGGCTCTTTGACTTCGGTAATTCCATTGTTGTAGAGATTGCCGGAATAGTTGCTCAACACCGAATATCGTGCTGTTTCTTCCAAATACGGAAGCAAAATTACGGCAACGCCGACATTGGCGAAATCGGCAGGAGATTTGGAAAATCTGCTGCAACCGGCTGGTAACGACTCTTGATAAGTGTCTGCATAATTGTGCATCGCAAGAGCCACTTGTTTCATTTTGTTGCTGCACTGCATCCGCCGTGCAGCTTCGCGCGCGGCTTGAACGGCTGGCAACAGAAGTGCAATCAAAATTCCAATGATCGCAATGACAACGAGAAGCTCGACAAGGGTAAAACCTTCCAAATGGACAATACGTCGGGCAATGAGGGCAAAAAATGTATCGTTTTTTCCATTTTTTACACCGATGCAATCGGTGTATTTTACCCCCCCCCCCCGTGCGGGCTATTCTGATTTTGTAACATGCCCATATTTGGGCTGGGAAGTGAACCAGTTGTCGTTAAATCAAGGTTTGTCATAAGTTGTAAGCTCCTCCACTTTTAGGATGTTTGAAAATTTGAAGACACGTCACGATCTTTTTGTCTTTCAATAAACTGCACAATTGATTATTATGCACCAAAAACAAAATACGTCAATACAAATTGATGAAGTTTTTTAAATATTTTTCTATTTTTCTTGGCTATCTTTTGTAACCTCTGTTGAAATATAACGTTATGAACTAATTTTTTTTATCCGAATACACAAGGGAATTTCTAAAAACCTCCCTCAAATATTCGTAAACCCTTATTTTTCAACGGTCACGTTTGTTGAAAATGAGGTTTTTAGAAGTTCCCACAAATTTTGTAACTATTCAGTCGCCCTATTTTTTGTTGCATTTTGGTATTGACCTGCTTTTACGCATTTGTTAGGGCGTTATGATAAATTAAGCGGATTTTGGTGACATTGCGGAGTTATATTGAGCAATTATTTTTAGCCAATAATCATTTGGCTGAAATCGTTGAGCATTTGATTTTACGTGTTGCGGAGCGTTGACGACTTCCCCGCGAACGTTTCGGCGACCAAGCAATATGGCGAAGGTGTTGATGCAACGGTTGTTTTGTTGAACCGGTACGCCAACGGAGTTTTGAAAGATTTTTCCGGCACGGCGGTTCATGACTGTTGGCAGTCTTACTTCAAATATAAAAACTGCCTTCACGCTTTATGTAGCGATCATTCGTTGCGGGAATTAAACTTCCGGCATTGTTGAAGCAAATTGTCAATTTCTATCTTTAATCCCAACAAGCGGCGATAAATTGTTTGTTTGTCGTCCTTTTTTATAGGATTGGCGCTTGATTTGGAATGATTCTTTTTTGCGGCAGGTTGTATTCTTTGTTTTGATTTCAGCGTGCGTTGGGATTTATTTACGGAATTATCATGAATGCGTTGTGCGGTTAATCTTTGTTTGAGTTCGTTGATTTGCCGCATTTTCCTGCTCAAAATATTAAGAAGAATTCCCAAAGCCAAACAAAATAGTCCTATCGCAAAAAACGGAATTCCATAAATCGTCCAACTTTTTGACGCTGTGAAAAACGCACGAAGGAAAATAATCATTCCGCATACCGCTCCGCCCCAGCCGATGAGGATCAAAATCGCTCCGAAGTTGGACGTGAACCGCATGGTTGCCTCATTTTCGTATTGGCTTAACCATTTCCAAGAAAGCGTCGGCAAGACGTCATTTTTCGAAATGTCTTGGCTCGAATGCTTATTTGGGCGGCAAACATTGCGAACGATCTGTTTTGTTTTCGCGTGTGGCTGATGATAGGTGACGGTCGATTGACGCTTGGAATGAATCGGAATCAGCGTCGGTTGTTCCTGAAACTGTTCTGGTGGAGAAGAAACAGGAGCAGGAGAAAACGAATCTTCACCGGCTTTTTGCTTTTGGTATTTTCTTACTAAGTCCGAAACTTCATTTGCTAATCCATTGTTACGTTTTGTTTTTTCTGTGCTGTTTATATTGCTTATGCTTTCTGCCTCATCTAATTTATGCCATCGATCAGGTTCGTAAGGCGGAAGTTCGTTGGAAAAATCGTTTTGGGGTTCATATTTTTCACGAACAGCAAACAGTTCATTACAAATCGCTTTTGCTGAAAAAGGAACAGGACTGGCGGCGAGGTCATGTTCGATTTCCGCGTGAATTCTTTCCAACTCATTCAGAAGCGAAGTGGGATCATGTTCATTCGCTGATGGAAATTTCGTGTCGCTGTTTGTGAAAAAAGGACTTAACATCTTTGGTAATTTGTTATTTATAAGTCGTCATAATCGAAGGATAACACATTCTTTAATTACTTGAAAAATTATGCAGATTGATGAGGAAATCGTCATGTTTTCCCTTGTATCTCGACTGAAAAGATAGGAACTTTTGAATATATGGAAAATTTCCTGCATTTTGGCATAAAACAGGTAAAATTGGGCTAATACGCTGTAATAAAAAACCGTCTTGACGCCGAATTGCGCGATTGAGTATAATAAGCGGTTGAAAATCAAAGAGGAAAATCGCTTCACTCCATTTGAAAAGGATTTCATTATTAAATCATATTTGCAAACTCTTTGGCGTAATATCAAGGGATTGCTCTTTATCGGGATTACGGTTTTAGTAGTTGTCGCCGTGTATGCGTATAGAAACATGGATTCTCAACTGCGGAGATATGTTCAAAATCAACTTTCCGCAATGCTGCCGTTGACGTCTTGCGAAGTTCAATCTGCGCAACTTGTTTCATCGAAAGGAATCGTGTTGCGCGGGATACGTATTGCTGCGCCGGATGAATTTGGAAATAAGCAAACTGTCGTTGAAATTCAAGAAGCGTTTATCGCTTGTCAGGTTGATTTGCAAACGCTTCTTCGCGAACATATCAAGCTGGAAAAAATCATTTTGCGTAAAGCCGTTTTCAATTTGACTCTTGACAAAACAGGACAATTATTTGCTTTAGACAAGATCAGCAATTTTCATTCTTCAGGAAAAGCGTCTTGTCCGGTGGAGATTTTGGATAGCGATATTATCTTTTCGGATATGCGTAAGCCGGAAAATACGCCGTTGCTGTTTGCGGGATGGAACTTCCAAGCGACGCCGTCTGATTCCAGCGAAAATTACTGGCTTATCACAGGGAAATTGTCTCATGCAAAAGTCAAAGAGATGGCGTTTGAGGCAAAGTTCGTCCCGAAAACGAAAAATCTTTCCTTGACCGGACACGCAACGCAGTTTTTGATCGATCAAGAGTACCTGTCTTATTTCCCGAAGCTCGCGCTATCGGGGAAAACGCCGGAGGCATTACAGGCAAAGGCGAATTTTGAATTTCAAGCGGAATATGACAAACAAAAATACGCCGCGCTCGCGTTTCAAACTGCGTTTCACGTTCGGGGAGAAGTTTACGACGGGAACATTCTTTTCCCGTTAGCCGTGATACGTCACGCGATTTCGGACGTTCACTTGCGATTCGACGCCACGCACGACTCGCTTTCGATTACGGATTTATCGGCGGTCAGCGGGGAATCTCGTCTGCAAGGTCAGTGGCAGCAGAGCGGCTTCGCGCCGCTTCGTCTGGCGAAACTGGGAATCCAAGTGACCGACTTTCGATTCGATAAAAAGTTCCTTCCGACGCTCATGCCGTATTTGCCCGACAAATTTCATCCTGCGGCAAACGATTTGGAAACGGAAGGAGTGGCATCGCTTGATGCGGTTGTTACGTTTGACGGAACACGATGGGCGATGAACAATGCGTCGTGCAAGCTGTCTCATTTTGCGGTCACTCACGCGAAGTTTCCGTACTTGCTGGATTATCTGGACGGCACGATTGTCGTCGAGCCGAAGGAAACGGTCGCGGAAAATGGACAGCGGACAATGCGGGAAACGCTGACGCTGCAACTAGCATCCGCTACGCAGAAAATTCATCTTCGGGGAGAGATGTTGCAAATCCCATCCGCGCCGATTGGACGGCTTGAAATCACAGGAGAAAACATTCCGATCAACGAGAAACTCCTGGCGGCAATGACGCATGAACAAAGGAAGATCGTGAATTCGCTTCATGCCGACGGAAACTTCGACGCGAAACTCGATATTGTCTTTCCGGGAGAGCGGCAGCCGATTGTATATACGTTACAACTTGCTCCGCGAAATTGTTCTATGCGTTACGAGAAATTTCCGTTGCAACTGAAGAATATTTGCGGCATTTTTTCCATGCAAAACGGGAATTGGACGTTCCAGAACCTGCGGGCGGAAAATAACGCGGCGATTCTGATGGGAAACGGACTCCTTGTTCCTGATGGGGAAAGCGGTTGCTTGGCTCTGGACGTCTCCGTTCGCGCTTTGGAACTGAATAAGGAATTGACGTCTGCCTTTGAGAACAAAAGTCAACGGGAGCTAATCTCCAACCTCAACATGGCGGGCGAGGTGGACGTTGCTCTGAAGATTCAATATCTGATTGCGTCGGAGCAGTTAAACATCGAGTTCGACGCGGAAACGAATCCGAAAGTGACAACCATCAAGCCGGCGGTTTTTCCGTTTCCGTTGGAAAAAGTAACGTGTCGTGTGCAATACCGGAATGGCAACGTTGAGGTACGGAATTTTCGCGGACGCAAAGGAAACTCTTCGCTTTGCGCGGATATTGACTGCTTCTTTCGTCCGGACGGCAGTTGGGTGATGTCGCTTGACAATATTCTCGCCGACCGAGTGGAGCATGACGCCGAACTCATCCGCGCGTTGCCGCCGGACTTGCAGACGTTCGTTACGCAAATGCAACTGACCGATCCGATAACCCTTCGTGGCTCGCTGTGTTTCCAGAAAGAAGCGGCGGCAGATCCGGCAGATTCGCCGCTCTGCTCTTATTGGAATCTGGGGGTCGTTTGCCATCAGAATAGCGCGAATTTCGGAGTGGCATTGACAAATATCTGCGGCAAAATCAACCTGATTGGCAAAAACGATGGGACGCAAAACACCTTATGTGGCGAGCTGGAGCTGGACTCGGTGAATTACGGCGATTATCAATTAACGAATCTTCGCGGTCCCTTCTCGTTTAATGATAATCGTATTACGTTGGGACACGGATCGTTGGCTTATCTCATTCCGGATCGGCGTTATCCGCATCAGCCCGTCGGTTTAAGCGTTCCGGCGGCAAACAAGACGGACGTCGTTCAAGCAGCGTTTGCGCAAAGCGCGACGGTACAAGATATGACGGAGAATTTCACATCCCCTGCCGTTCAGGAACCGCTTTTGCTGTCGCTTATGTTTTCGCCGGATAGAGTTACGGAACGGCGAATCACCGCGCAGCTCTACGGCGGAAACATTCTCTTGAGCGGGTATATCTTTCTGCAACAGGGAGTTTCCTACCGGCTGCAATCGCAATTGGATAACGTCAATCTGGAAACGATGACGCAGGAAACGTTTGCCGACAATCCGTTTCGGGGCAAGCTTTCGGGGCGGGTCATGCTGGAGGGAGGAAAGAGTCGCGAGTCGATCAAAGGGGAGGGCAACCTTTCGTTGCGTGAAGCAGACATTTATAAATTGCCGACGATGCAGAATATTATGAAACTTCTCCGGGTGCGCAGCCCGGATGACGAGCAGAGTATGATAAACTCCAGCGACATTGCGTTTTCTGTCCATGGAAACGACGTTACGCTTTCCGACGTCAAAATGGACGGCAGTCTGTTCGGCTTGAGCGGTTCCGGGGAAATGAATTTAGAGACGACGGCGGTAACGCTTCGCCTTGGCACGCGGCTTGGTGGCAATAAATCGCGAGCGTCCCTGTTTGGGAGTATGTTTAATACGTCTATGGATCCAATATCTCCGATGCTGACTGTTGAAGGAACGCTGAAAGGCGGCGACTTATCGGTTCATAATCAAGCGTTGTCTAACGTCCGATCCATGCTGAACTCCCAACAAGACTCGCAACAACCCAAACGGCCGGTACGTGACTTTCTGAAAAACGCGATTCCTTTGAAATAAAAGCCGGCAAGCGGCGGATAAGAGTGAGCAGGACGGACAACTCACGTTACGCAGAGTCTCAATTTCGCCCGAAACAGGATGATTCATAGAACGTCCAACGCCAATCGCCGACTTTCCGACTTGCACCTGCGGCGTAAGAAAACAACAAACCGCGACCTATTTATTGAAAACCCTACCTAAAATATCAAATCTGTTTAATCTGCCTCATATTTCAAAAGGACAACCGGAAGAGTCGGAACTTTTGGGAGAGATGAAATCATTAACAACGAAGCATCGATTCTCAAGAATTTCAATTCATCCCGCAAGTCCGTTGTTTCCAATGAATTAGGGCAATGTCTGGGAGAATCCGCCGTCTCTGCAATCTCTAACACCCGAAAAATCATGCCTCCATCCCTTCACTTAATTCTCTATTGTATAGGACGGAAAAAACTCATACAATATTGCACCTTGGGGAAATTTTTAGAGATTGCTCATGACAACGTAGTGCAGCATTAGGGAAGCATCCAACGCTGACGTCTGAACCCTGTAGCTTCAATGGCGGAACAAAGCGGCGACAAACAACATGAACCAACCGAGCGGCGGCGGAGTAAAGCGCGCGAGGAAGGACAAGTGGCACGAAGCCAAGACCTTGCGTCTTCGGTTGTGTTGCTTGTGTCGATTGTTTTGCTGATAACGACTGGTCAACAAATCGTCGATGTGCTGGTCGGTTACGCCCGTCAGACGCTCGGCGAGGAAGCGTGGCTCGAAGCCGACTTCGATATGGTCGTTCCGCATCTTTTTCACGCAACATTTTTGATTCTTATTCCTGTCGGAATTTTTATGCTGCTTTTAGTTGCTGCGGCAATCGCCGTTAATTACATGCAAGTCGGTTGGCTGTTCCTTCCGAATAAATTAACGCTTGATTTCCAGAAAATCAATCCGATTCAAGGTTTTTCGCGGATGTTTTCGCTGCAAAGTTTGATGCGTCTTGTCTTTGGGTTAATCAAAATTGCGATTTGTGCGGCGGTCGCCTATTTTGCGTTGAAAAACGAATTGATAACGATTCTCAATCTTATCGACAATCCCGAAAATGAAATCACGGTCTATATCTTGCAATTGTTGTTGTCCGTGTCGCTGAAAGTTGCGGTGTGTCTTGTGATCTTGGCGGTTTTGGATTACGCTTATCAAAAATGGAAATACGAGCAAGACCTTCGCATGACGGCACAGGAGATGCGCGAGGAAATCAAAGAGATGATGGGCGATCCGCAACTAGTCAGCAAACGGCGGCAGATTCAGCGGGAAATGGCGCAGAATCGAATGTCGCAAGCCGTTCCGCAAGCGGATGTTGTGGTGACCAACCCGACACATCTGGCAGTCGCTCTCAAATACGACGCCGACACAATGGCGGCTCCGATTGTCGTAGCAAAAGGCGCGGGCGTCATTGCGAAACGCATCCGTCAAATCGCACTTGAACACGGTATTCCGATTCTCGAACGCAAGCCGCTCGCGCAAGCGTTATTCCGCTACGTAGAAATCAACCAACAAATTCCCGCTGAACATTTCGCCGCCGTCGCGGAAATTTTGGCGTATGTTTATCAGCTTAAAACCAAAGCGTGAGAAATTCGTATGACTCCGGGGATCATTGAAACTTGAGCGGCTCGAAGGATTGGGAATCTCTTTCCGGCGCTCGCCGCTTATTAAGCGTCGTTCATGCTTTTATTTCCCGATTCTGAACCTCAAGTTGCCGTATCAAGCGGCACAGTGATTCCGGCGTGATTTGTTGCGAAGCGTCGCTCCACGCGGTTTCCGGTTGATAATGCGTTTCAATCAACAAGCCGTCAAAGTGGAAATCAATCGCCTGCTGCGCCAGCGGCGCAATAAGATTTCGCTGACCGCCGATATGACTGGGGTCGCAAAAAATCGGCAAGTTCGGAATTTGCCGACGTAGTTCCAGAGGAATATGCCAAAGCGGAATGTTTCGGTACGCGGATTTTTCGTGCGAACAAAATCCGCGATGCACCGCTCCGATTTGCCGCACGCCCGCACGATGCAGTCGTTGAATTGCGCCAATCCAAAGCTCAAGATCAGGATTCACCGGATTTTTAACAAGAACCGGAATGTCCGTTCCTTGCAACGAATCGGCGATTTCCTGAACCGCAAACGGATTGACGGTCGTTCTTGCCCCAATCCAAAGTATGTCCATGCCCGCCGCCAACGCTTCGGTCACATGCGTTTTCGTCGCCACTTCTATCGCAACCGCCATACCTGTTTCTTTTTGAACGCGCTTCAACCATGCTAAACCTATTGCGCCGACTCCTTCAAAATTCCCCGGCTTCGTTCGCGGCTTCCAGATGCCGGCGCGGAACAATTTCACGCCGGACGCGGCAATTTCGCAAGCCGTCTGCAAAACTTGTTCTTCCGTTTCCGCACTACACGGACCGGCAATAATAATAGGAGTCTCTTTTTCGGGCAAGGCAAGTGGTTCCAAGTCCATGATTTCTCTTTCTATATGGGCAATGAGGACAAAAAAAAGCCGCAAGCATATTTGCTCGCGGCTTTCAGATTATGTTTTCGGACGTTATTTTAAGGTTTGCGCCTTAATTTCCTGTGTCAACATAGCATTACCGGAGCGTTACTGGGCAACTGCCAATAAAACCGATAAAAGCCAAAATAAAAGTTGAGCGAGGAAATCGTTAACATTTGAGTTTCGTTTGAAGTACCTAACGTATCAGACACACAATATCATTTTCTTTTCATGGTAATTTATTTTATCGGTCTGTCAAGAGAGGAAAAACAGAAAAATTCCTTTGGATCGCGGCGGGTTACAAGAACCCCCAGTTGTCCTTGCGAGTTGTTCCACGTTGTCAAATACTGAAATCCTGAATGAACGAATCATTACGGATTCGCAAGCTGGGACGCTCCAAGACCACCGTTGTTCCGGGAAGAATACTGCCCGTCAGCCAAACATTCGAGCCGACAACCGATCCTTTGCCGATGACCGTGTTGCCGCCAAGAACTGTCGCGTTGGCATAAATAACGACATTGTTTTCAATGGTCGGATGCCGTTTCATTCCTCGCACTAAATTCCCGTCGCTATCTTTGGCGAAACTGAGCGCGCCGAGCGTTACGCCTTGATACAATTTGACCCAATCGCCGATTGCACACGTTTCGCCGATAACAACGCCGGTTCCGTGATCGATGAAAAAGTATTTTCCAATCGTCGCGCCGGGATGGATGTCGATTCCCGTTCTCGCGTGGGCGTACTCGGTCATCATACGCGGAATAAACGGCACTTCAAGCCGATGCAGCGAGTTTGCCAGCCGATAAATTGTTACCGCCTCCAGTCCGGGATAGCAGAAAATCACTTCGTCATACGTCCGGCACGCCGGATCGCCCACGAAAGCCGCTTCCACATCCAACGCAAGCATTTCGCGGATTGCGGGAAGTTGTTCGAGAAACGCATACGATTTTTGCTGCCCCAAAAGCTCGAAATTGAATTTTTGTTCAGGCGAACAGATTTCGGACTCTTCCGCGCTGTGACAAAACGCGCGTTCAATTTGAACGGACAACTGGCTATGCAATTTGTCAATCAGCTCGCCGACATGATAAGTCACATTAGAACGGTGCAGCCGCGTCAATCGGCGGTAGCCCGGAAACAAAATTTCTTTCAAATCCTGAATTGCGTCCGTAACCGCGTCGTAGCTGGGAAGCGGGCAAAGGTCAAGATGCTGTATTCCTTTTAATTCGGAATACGTTGCGATAATCCGCTCGGTCAATTCGGGAAGCAATTCTTTAAGACGAATGTCTGTTGCCATAAAAAAATTAAGAGAAAGAAGTCGAATGGGAAAAATGAAAACAACACAACCGCCTTTTATTTTATCACGAAAAGCGAATACTTCCTAGACCGGCGGTGAATATTATACTCTCATGTTACGCCGCGTCTCAATTCAGTCCGC